>NZ_FOIP01000001.1:600000-900000 GCF_900105215.1 Lacrimispora sphenoides
AAATAAAGAACCAGAAAAAGAAACGCCGTCCCCATAGGCTTTTGCCAGCCGGGGACGGCGTGTTTTATTTTAGAAGATGGATAAATAATCCGCTGCGGAGCTTTGGCTCGAACCATGTGGATTTAGGAGGCATCAAAAGCCCTGCATCCGCCACGGCAAACAGCTCCTGAATGGAGGTGGGGTACATGGAAAATGCCACTTTCATATCCTGGCTGCACCGTTTCTCCAGTTCGTTAAGCCCACGGATCCCTCCGATAAAATCAATTCTCTTATCCGTTCTGGGATCTCCGATTCCCAAAACAGGACCAAGCAGATAATCCTGGAGGATGGATACATCCAGGCCCTTTACCGGATCTGTGGATTTTAAGGAATTGAAAGCTTTTAAGCAGTACCACTTCCGGTTTAAGTACATACCAAAGGATCCTTTGTCCATAGGTGCAAAGGCCTCGGTTCCCATACAGGATACTTCAAAGGACTGCCCTGCCTTTTGAAGAAACTCATCTTCTGTAAGGCCGTTTAAATCCTTTACCACCCGGTTATATGGCATGATCATCAGCTGGTCATGGGGAAACAGCACGGAAAGGAAATAGTTAAAGGGTTCTTCTCCTGTATATCCCGGATTTTCCATGCGCCTCTTAAGCCCAACCTTTACAGCGGAAGCCGCCCTGTGATGGCCATCTGCGATATAAGTAGAGGGGATCGTCTGGAAAGCCTTCTCGATCAGGGAGATGCTGTCTTTGTCATGGATCTGCCATACCCTGTGGCTGATCCCGTCTTCTGCCGTAAAATCATACAAAGGCTCAGTGTCTGTTATTAAATTCACAATTTTATTGACCGTTTCATTGGAACGGTAGGCCAGAAAAATGGGGCCTGTCTGTGCATCGGTGGTATCCACATGGCGGATCCGGTCCACTTCCTTTTCCTCTCTGGTGTTTTCGTGTTTTTTTATGACTCCATTCACATAATCATCAATGGAAGAACAAGCCACGATTCCCGTCTGGCGCCTTCCATTCATCGTAAGTTCATAGATATAATAGGCTTCCAAACAATCTTTTTTAAGAGTCCCGTCCTCGATCCAGCTTTTCAGCATTTCCCCGGCTTTTTCATAAACACGGTCATCATAGGTATCCACGTCATCAGAAAACTGGGTCTCCGGCCTGTCAATGTTTAAAAATGACCTTGGGTTGGCTGCCGTTACCTGGCAGGCCTCCTTACGGCTGTATACGTCATAGGGAAGGGCTGCCACCTGACTGGCATACCGTTCATCAGGTCTAACGCATTGAAATGGTTTTACAATTGCCATAGTATCTCCTTTATTTGCTTACAGTTCAGTCATGCAGAAACATGTATGTAATTTGTGCGGCGAGCTAGCTTACTAAGCACAAATCACATACATGTTTCTATAGGGCTGACGCCCGGCATGAATCATTTAGCGGCCCATATCTTTCCCCTTTGGAAATACATCTACCCGCTAAATGATGAATGACATGGCTAAACTCCTACTCTATTTAACTACCCTCACCCGGAGTACGCCCTTGATTTCACTTAGCTTCCGTATGCTCTCTTCATCCGGAACGCTTTCCAAGTCGAGCAGAGTATATGCGTACTTTTCACGGCTTTTGTTGGTCATATCAGAGATGTTCATATCTCCTGCTGCCAGTGTTCCTGTAATCTGCCCGATCATGTTTGGAATATTTAAGTGAAGCACTGCGATACGGCTTGCTGCCTTGCACACTCCCATATCACAGGCAGGAAAGTTTACGGAATTGCGGATATTCCCGTTATCAATGTAATCCACGATCTCTTCTACCGCCATTTTGGCACAGTTATCCTCGGATTCCTCGGTAGAAGCCCCTAAGTGAGGGATAACGATGGCTCCTTCCATATGAACGGATTTTGGATTGGGGAAATCCGTCACATATTTTTTCACCTTGCCGGTTTTTAAGGCATCTGCCATATCATCTTCATTCACCAGGACATCTCTTGAGAAGTTTAAAATCACAACGCCATCCTTCATACGTTCAAGAGCAGCCTTATTCACCATTTCTTTTGTGGAATCAATTAACGGCAGGTGAAGGGTTATGTAATCGCATTCCTGGTAAATGGTATCTACGGATGTGATGTGCTTGATATTTCTGGAAAGCTTCCATGCCGCATTTATGGAAATGTAGGGATCATACCCATAAACCTCCATCCCTAAGGAAGTGCAGGCATTGGCCACTTCCGCGCCAATGGCTCCAAGTCCGATGACGCCCAGCTTCTTTCCTTTAATTTCATATCCTGCAAAGGCTTTTTTAGCTACTTCCGCAGATTTTGCAATATTCTCATCATCCTTATTGTCTTTACACCAGCGGATGCCTCCTTCAATATCCCTTGAAGCCAGCATAAGGCCTGCAACGACCAGCTCCTTGACTCCGTTGGCATTGGCTCCCGGTGTATTGAACACCACGATTCCCTTTGCGGCACACTCATCCAGGGGAATGTTATTGACTCCTGCCCCAGCTCTTGCAATGGCTAAAAGATCCTCAGGGAATTCAAGCTCATGCATGGAAGCGCTTCGGACAAGGACACCATCCGCTTCTTTTATGTCATCTGTTAAGGTATAATCTTCTGTCAGCAATGCGGTTCCGCAGCTGGAAACCGCATTGAGGCAATGAATTTTTCTCATCATGTCTCCTCTCTTAACTGTATGGTCATTTCCCATGCTTTGCTTCAAAATCCTTCATAAAGGAAACCAGCTTCTCCACACCTTCTATGGGCATGGCGTTATAAATGCTGGCACGCATACCGCCTACGCTCCGGTGGCCTTTTAAGTTTTCAAAACCTGCTGCCTTTGATTCCTTTACAAACAGTGCATCCAGTTCCTCGCTTCCGGTCACAAATGGCACATTCATCAGAGAACGGTCTTCCTTTACTACAGTACCGGTAAACATATTGCTCTGGTCCAGATAATCATATAAAATGGCTGCCTTCTTTTCATTGAGTTCTTTCATGGCTTCCAGACCGCCAAGGTTTTTTAACCACTTAAATACCTTTCCGCAGATATAGATTCCATAAGCCGGCGGTGTGTTATAAAGAGATTTCTCATCGGCATGAGTCTTATATCGGAGCATGGTAGGCGTTCCCGGAAGCACATCCTCTGTGATCAAGTCTTCCCGGATGATGGCGATGACCACGCCTGCAGGCCCTACGTTCTTCTGGGCGCCTGCAAAAATCAGGCCGTATTTTGAAATGTCAATAGGTTCCGATAAGAAACAGGAGGAGAGATCGGCAACAAGTGTTTTTCCTTTTGTATTTGGCAATGTTTTATACTTAGTCCCGTAAATTGTGTTATTTTCACAGATATAAACGTAATCCGCATCATCAGAAATCGGCAGATCCGAAACATCCGGGATATAACTGAAGGTCTTGTCGGCGCTTGACGCAACCGCATTGGCCGTACCGTAAAGCTTTGCTTCCTGGTATGCCTTCTTAGCCC
Source organism: Lacrimispora sphenoides (assembly GCF_900105215.1). Lineage (NCBI taxonomy): Bacteria > Bacillati > Bacillota > Clostridia > Lachnospirales > Lachnospiraceae > Lacrimispora > Lacrimispora sphenoides. The sequence goes on from NZ_FOIP01000001.1 coordinate 603,479, forward strand.
ACTGTCCCGTAATGATGTAATCCCCTACGCGATTCTTGAATAAGTTCATGGGAACCATAGCAAACTGCTGGGAGGCTCCGCCCTGTAGAAATAATACCTTGTAATTGTCCGGAATCTTCAATAAATCCCGTAAATCCGCTTCTGCATTACCGATGATGGATTCGAACATCTTAGACCTGTGGCTCATCTCCATGACTGACATACCACAACCTCTGTAATCCATCATCTCCTCTGCGGCTTCTCTCAGGACTTCTTCCGGCAGCACAGCAGGCCCTGCGGAAAAATTGTACACTCTGCTCATAATCTTCCTCCTCATACTTTTGTCTTAAATCTTTAAGTCTTCTGCATCAAACGCATCCTGGATGGGCGCTCCCGGTGATACCATTGGGAATACCTTGTCATCACAATGAATCTGACAATCTATAACAACAGGAACGTTTAACTCTATAGCTTCTTTAAGGACAGGCTCAAAATCGTCCTTACTGGTCACACGGTAAGCCTTAGCTCCCAGCCCTTCCGCTACCTTTACAAAATCCACCTGATCATTTAGAACTGTATGTGAATATCTCTTTCCATAGAACAGGGTCTGCCACTGACGGACCATGCCTAACACGTGGTTGTTTAAAACCACCTGAATGATGGGAATATTGTAGCGGGTAGCCGTGGCAATCTCATTCATATTCATACGGAAACATCCGTCTCCTGCCACGTTAATGACTACCTTATCCTTGCAGCCAAGCTTGGCACCCAGGGAAGCCCCCAGGCCATAGCCCATAGTTCCAAGACCACCGGAGGAGAGGAAGCTTCTGGGATATTTATACTGGTAGAACTGGGCAGCCCACATCTGATGCTGGCCTACCTCTGTTGTAATGATGGCGTCTCCCTGTGTGATCTCATAAATCTTTTCAATGATATAGGGACCGGTCAGCGCGCTCTTATCAAAGCGCATGGGATACATATCCTTCAACCGGTCAATGTGGGCCAGCCACTCTTCATGATTGATGGGATCCAAACGGGCATTCAGCTTTCTTAAGATCACTTTTACATCACCGACGACGCTGGCATATGTCTTAACGTTCTTATTTATCTCCGCCGGATCTACATCAAACTGAAGAATCTTTGCCCTCTTGGCAAACTTGGCGGCATTACCAGTCACCCGGTCACTGAACCGGGCACCCACTACGATCAATAAGTCACATTCCGTAATTCCAAAATTAGAGGTCTTGGTCCCGTGCATTCCTACCATTCCGGTATACAATTCATCAGTTCCGTCGAAAGCTCCTTTTCCCATAAGACTGTCCGCCACCGGGGCCTGAATCTTGTGGGCAAAGGAAGAAAGCTCCTCCGAGGCATTGGCAGCAACCGCCCCTCCTCCTACGAAGATATAAGGCTTCTGGGATTTCCGGATCAGCTGCAGCGCTGTCTCTAAATCCTCCTCGGTTATGGTATCCTCCTGCCTTTTTACAAGCTCCGGAGTCTGGGATTCATATTCAAAGGTGCCGGCGGTTACATCCTTTGTGATGTCCACCAGCACAGGTCCCGGTCTTCCGGTCTGTGCGATCTGGAAGGCCCGGCGGATGGTATCAGCCAGCTTTGTTATATCCTTAACAATAAAGTTGTACTTTGTGATAGGCATGGTCACACCAGTGATATCGATCTCCTGGAAGCTGTCTCTTCCCAGGAGGCTCACTGCCACGTTGCACGTAATGGCAACCATTGGGATGGAATCCATAAATGCGGTGGCAATTCCGGTTACCAGGTTGGTGGCTCCAGGCCCTGAGGTGGCCAGACAAACTCCCACCTTGCCGGTGGCTCTTGCATATCCGTCTGCCGCATGGGCTGCGCCCTGTTCATGGGAGGTCAGGATATGGGTAATCTCGTCCTGATGTTTATAAAGTGCATCGTATATATTTAAGATCGTACCGCCCGGATATCCAAAAACAGTATCCACTTCCTGTTCTTTCAGGCATTCGATCACAATCTCTGCTCCTGTCAATGTCTTCATAGGCTGCTCCTTTTTTTATATTTCGAGAATCGCTCCCCGGCTTGCCGGGGCGGCCATGGCCGCATAGCGTGCCAGATATCCAGTGGTCACCTGTGGTTTCCTTGGCTGCCAATTGGCCTTTCTTCTGGCCATTTCTTCATCAGATACCTTCACGTCTAACCGATGGTTATCAATATCAATGGAAATGATGTCTCCCTCTTCCACCAGACCAATGGGACCACCCACCGCTGCCTCCGGACATGCATGCCCGATGGATGCGCCTCTGGAAGCGCCGCTGAAACGTCCGTCGGTAATGAGGGCCACTGAGGAACCTAACCCCATGCCTGCAATGGCTGAGGTGGGATTTAACATCTCCCTCATGCCCGGGCCTCCCTTGGGACCTTCATAACGGATAACAACCACATCTCCTGCCACAATCTTTCCGCCCTTGATGGCTGCTATGGCGTCCTCCTCACAATCAAACACTCTTGCCGGGCCTTCATGCTTTAGCATCTCAGGCGCTACGGCGGATCGCTTTACCACTGCGGAATCAGGGGCCAGGTTTCCCTTTAATATGGCGATTCCGCCAGTCTGGCTGTAAGGATTTTCTAACGGCCGGATCACTTCAGGGTTCTTATTTACACAACTCTTAATATTCTCTCCAACCGTTTTACCTGTTACTGTCATACAGTCTAATTCCAGAAGTCCCAGCTTGCTGACCTCATTCATAACAGCGTAAATGCCGCCTGCTTCATTTAAATCTTCCATATAAGTGGGTCCTGCCGGAGCCAGATGGCAAAGGTTCGGTGTCTTTGCACTGATCTCATTTGCAATTTCCAGATTTAAATCCACTCCTGCCTCATGAGCAATGGCAGGAAGATGAAGCATGCTGTTGGTACTGCATCCCAAAGCCATATCCATGGTCAGGGCATTGCGGAAGGCTTTTTCCGTCATGATGTCACGGGGGCAGATGTTCTTCTTAAGCATCTCCATAACTGCCATTCCCGCATGCTTTGCTAACTTAAGACGTTCCGAATAAACTGCCGGAATGGTTCCGTTTCCTTTCAGTCCCATTCCCAAAACCTCGGTCAGGCAGTTCATGCTGTTGGCCGTATACATACCGGAACAGGATCCGCAGGTAGGGCATGCCTTTTGCTCGTATTCCCTTACATCCTCTTCTGTCATGTTTCCTGCGGTATAAGCACCCACCGCCTCAAACATGCTGGAGAGGCTGGTTTTATGGCCGTGCACACGCCCTGCTAACATTGGTCCGCCACTGACGAACACTGTGGGTATGTTAATGCGGGCTGCTGCCATTAAGAGTCCAGGAACATTCTTATCACAGTTGGGTACCATGACCAGAGCGTCAAAAGCATGGGCTCTTGCAAGGCATTCTGTGGAATCTGCAACCAGGTCCCTGGTAACCAGGGAGTATTTCATGCCAATGTGTCCCATGGCAATTCCATCACATACCGCTATGGCCGGAACCATCACCGGTGTACCGCCTGCCATGGCGACTCCCATTTTAACGGCATCCACTATTTTGTCCAGGTTCATATGGCCTGGTACGATTTCATTATAAGAACTGACAATACCGATCAGAGGTCTATCCATCTCTTCCTCTGTCATTCCCAGTGCGTGAAACAGGGAACGGTGAGGCGCCTGCTGCATCCCTTTTTTTACTGAATCACTTTTCATGTGCTGCACACTCCTTTTCTTTTCCAATCCGTTCCGCAATCAGATCTCCCATCTCTGCGGTTGAGACTTTTTTACACGTTTCCGAATATATGTCTGCCGTCCGGTATCCTTCCTTAAGCACCTGCTCCACGGCTGCCTCCACGGCTGCCGCTTCTGTATCCAGATCAAAGGAATAACGAAGCATCATAGCGGCGGAAAGAACGGTTGCTATAGGATTTGCAATATTTTTACCCGCAATATCCGGGGCAGAGCCATGACTTGGTTCATACATTCCAAATTTGCTTTCATTCATGCTGGCCGAGGATAGCATTCCAATGGAGCCTGTGATCATGCTGGCTTCATCGGATAAGATATCGCCGAACATATTCTCTGTAAGGATCACATCAAACTGTCCCGGATTCATGACGAGCTGCATCGCACAGTTATCCACCAGCATATGGGTTAAGGCCACCTCCGGATAATCCTTTGCCACCTCTTCCACCACGTTTCTCCAAAGTCTGGAGGAATCCAGCACATTTGCCTTATCAACACTGGTTACTTTCTTCCGGCGTTTCATGGCAATATCAAAAGCCTTAACGGCAATTCTTCTTATTTCAATTTCATTGTAGGTAAGGGTATCCACGGCAGTCATAACGCCATCCACCGCTTTGGTATACCGCTCTCCGAAATACAGACCGCCTGTCAGTTCTCTCATGATGACCATGTCAAACCCGTCTCCAATGATCTCCTTCTTTAAAGGACAGGCATCCGATAGCTCTTTATACAGATAGGCCGGGCGGATATTGGCAAATAAATTAAGACCCTTACGGATGGCAAGTAGCCCCGCTTCAGGTCTCAGATTCGGTGCCACATCGTACCATCTTGAATTTCCTACATTTCCGCCAACTGCCCCAAGGAGAACGGAATCACTGTTTTTCGCTGTTTCAAGGGCTTCATCTGTTAGGGGAACTCCATATGCATCAATGGAAATGCCGCCCATCAATACCTCTGTATACTGGAACTTATGACCGTATACACTTCCCACTTTATCAAGGACCTTTCTCGCCTCTCCAATGATTTCAGGCCCGATCCCGTCGCCGGGAATCACTGCAATGTTGTAATTCATCTCTTCCACTCCCTCTATGACACTGTACTATGCTAATATATTTCTTCTCATAATAGAACATTTATCGGGATTTTTCAACTAAAATAAAATAATTTTCGGGAAAAGAATATATGAGATTGGAATCGATACTATAAATTTAAGTTATAAGATAAAAAAATGGGAACCGATTATCCGGTTCCCATTGGCTGTTTTTCTTCCTAAATCTCTTCTGGGCTCAATGCCTCAATTTTCCGGGCAATGTCCATTTCTTCCTGGATCAGTTCCTGGAAATGCCCGCATACTTCCTGGATGATTTCCCGGTTGTTCTGCCTGAAAGAAGCCTTATATAACCCATGTTTCACTGCCGTCCACTTTATGAAGTATTCCTTATGGAAATACCTGTCATATGTTTCTCTGAACAATGGCATGTTTTGAAGATAATGAAGATAGAGAAATCGGTTGTTAATCAAAGCATCTATGTACTTTGCAAGCAGTTCCCCATTCTTCTGTTTTCCATAAGCGCATTCTCTGATTTGCTCAAGGAGATTATCCTGTGTTTTCTGATGAGTGCACAAAATTTCCTGTGCCTCCTGCCGGATTCCCTTACAAAATTGTTTTTCCGAAGCCTTCTGGATCTGGCAAATATCAGAGACGTGGGAAATCATATCTTCCTCTGTTAATTCCATATATTGATTATCATACGTAGGATCAAAACAGGAAAAAACCCCTTTTTCCTCCTTCCGGGCAACAAAATAATGGAAACTGTGTAATGTATGATAATAAGGAACCCAGGGAATGAAAAATGCATCCATTTCAACTACATGATATTGTCCTAAGGTAAGACTGGATATATTTTTCTCCATTTCCTGTTTGGAGCAGCAATTCAAAAATTTCAGGTTTACACCCAAGGCTTCCAGATTCGCAGGCAATCTTCTGGATAAATATAAGTGGTGGATCTGGTCATAGGTAAAGTCTGTTTCCGACCATAAGTCAGCAAGCGCATTCCGGTAATCCACTCCTATGAGAACAGCAGCATTTAACATGCTGCTGGTATAGCAGTTTAATCCCTGAAAATAAATCAGATTCATAGTTGCTCCCCTTTTCTCCTTTCATTTTTTCCAGATACAGTTTTTCTGATCGCATCAACTATTTGAATTTTCCGGGGCTGTTTAAATCCTGACAAATGCACTTTGCAGTAAGCCCTGATTTCTTCCTCGATTTTTTCCTGACTGACCAAAGGATCGGCCGGAACCATATCTGCGCATACGGTTTCAATTCCTAAAGGATCCGTTTCACCATAAACAACACAGTCATTTACTAGCAGACTGTTTAAGATACAGGCTTCCACTTCTTCCGGATATACGTTGAATCCTCTGACAATAATTACGTTTTTCTTCCGCCCGCAGATATACAAATAGCCGTCTTCATCCAGGTAGCCAAGATCACCCGTATACAAATAGCCATGTTTCAGAACCTTCTTTGTTTCCTCTTCATTTCTAAAATATCCCGACATCACATTGGGTCCCTTTACAAGAATTTCCCCATTGGTATATGGAATATCCGTAATCACCCCGCCAGCTTCTATGGATATTTCAATCCCCTTTATCGCCTTTCCTACAGAATCCAGTTTCTCCAAACTGATTTTCGAGCATTTTGTTATTAACGGGGCTGCTTCTGTCATCCCGTAGCCTTGCCACAGCTGGATTCCCGGATAAGCTGTTAATAGCTTTTTCAATGTGGTACCGGAAACTTTGCTTCCTCCAAATCCGAAATATTTTAACAAATGAATATCATAAGGAATGGGCCTGCCCGCTGTCTGCTCCATCAGAAGGGGAACCAATGCCCCACCCTCATAGTGGGTCACTCTATTCTCCTGAACCGCTTTATAAAAGGAGTCCAGCGTAAAATCTTCCTTGAGAAAAACCATAGGGAACGCTTTCATGAGACATGCACACAGGATCATCATTCCGTATGCAGAAGAAAAAGGAGCTACAAGGATGTACCTGATATCCTTCTCATCCATCTCCTCAAAACACATTTTATCGATATATCCCAAAACGGAAGTCTCAACATTCCTTTCTGAAAGAGGTACAATTTTCACCCTGCCGGTAGAACCTGATGTTGTTAAGAGAATTATGGGTTCATCGGGTCCCAGGTTGTTTTCAAAAAGAACCGGCATAGATTCCCCCAGCAGGCATTCTTCAACGTAAGTCACCCGTAAATCAGGTACATCCATGGATTTTATTTCATCAAAAAACGAACGGTATCTTATGGAAGTAATGATTATATCTGTGGATGTCTGGTCCAGGAGAGGAGTAACTTCGTGTTTTGTCAAGCGGACACTTATAGGAAAAGCTGTTTTCCCCAACAGGAATATTCCGAAAAGAGCAGCGATATAATCGCTCCCATCCGGTAAAAATATTGCGGCAATTTTCCAATCATTCTTGGGCAGGGAAGCCTGTATTGCCGCGGCTTTTTGAACCAGGTTCTGGTACGTTATACTTGTTTCTCCGTCAATAATCGCTTGTTTTTCCAGGTTTGTTTGATTCATGAACAAATCTCTGATCATTTTATATCTTTCTCCTTTACTTTCTTCTCAGCCAGTTCAATCATCCGGCCGACTTCCAGACAATATTCCATTTCCGTAATATCAAAGGTAATGGAATACGTATCTTCTATCTTAAGTAAAAGATGGATAAAAGAAAGGGAGTCAAGCCCCAGATCCTTATACAGATTAATCTTTCTGTCAGAAACCGGAAACTGGGCCGCTTCCTCTATCATACGGATAATTTCGTCATTGATCATAACTGCCGGTTTTCCCTCCTTATTCTTCCTGATATTCCTATTTACAAAGCAAGGCCTGTATCATGCTGCAAAGCTGGATACAGGCCTGCTTCTATTGCTTACTCAAGCAAAATCCCGCCGCTTACTGAGAACCTGACGAATAGTTCCGAAGTAACACCTTCTGCTCTGCATCCGACAATAATTCCTACAAGGGAACCCGCCGGGATCGAGGCATTGATGTCTGTCAGGGAACCTCTTTCAAGTGTATATTTGGGAACCTGCCCTCCACCTACCGGCGCTATAAACGGATCCGAAAAAGTCAGGGTATCCTGAAGAATGGTAAATACCATCTCACCTGTCATCTGCCCAGGTATATCTGAAGTTAAAACTGCAAGGGCAGCAAACGGGAACAGCGTAGATCCTTCCGGTAAAAATAGTGACATCTTAGCCCCAAATAGTACATAAATATTTTTTACGACTGCATCATAAGGCATAACAAAACAACTACGGTAAAATTGATCATAGTTAACGAAGTTAAATGTAATCGTTCCAGCTGCCCAGTCACCCTCTTGAAGCTGTGTAGGCCTGCCTGAATTAATTGCATTTGCTTCAAATCCAGCAAATTGAATAATTGACGGATTGCCCAGGTCATCCGTGGAAACCTCGGCATATTCATCGTCAATGGCAAAAGGAATTACTCCTGACATATTGGTGCCCGTTCCTGCAGGCCCAGTAGGTCCGGTAGGCCCAGTTTCTCCTGTAAGACCGGTGGGACCAGTCGGGCCTGTTGCTCCGGTAAGTCCTATGGGGCCAGTAGGTCCGGTCGGGCCGGTGGATCCGGTCGGGCCGGTCGGACCTGTTGCTCCGCTAAGTCCGGTAGGACCAGTCGGGCCTGTTGCTCCGGTGAGCCCTATGGAGCCAGTAGGTCCGGTCGGACCGGTTGCTCCGGCTGCTCCGGTCGGGCCGGTTGCTCCGGTAAGCCCTATGGGGCCTGTCGGGCCAGTAGGGCCGGTTGCTCCAGCAAGACCACTAGATCCGGTGGGTCCAGTAGGACCAGTCGGTCCTTGAGATCCTTGGGCACCAGTCGGGCCGGTCGGGCCAATAAATCCCCGTGGTCCCATTGGTCCCATCGGTCCAACAGGTCCTTGTAGTCCCATCGGGCCTTGAGCGCCAGTTGCTCCGGTTGGTCCAGTAGGTCCGGTAGGCCCTGGTACGCCTTGTGGTCCTGTTGGTCCCACGCAGCATCTGCAGCCTTGCGACCCTGTTGAGTTACAGCAGCGTTTTTCATCAAGGCAGCGATTTTCATTACAATTTCTACAATTATTCATTATAATCCTCTCCTGTTAGAGCGTAAATTACGGTGTTTACTTGTAAGACCTTTGTACAAAGCTGAAGTCATATAAAGGGGTTTTCGCCTCTTTATACATTAATATATGTATCTAACCTCTTACTGTCTAATCCCCTTACTGCGCCCCTTCCATAAAGGTTTTACCGTCAGTCATAGCATTTGGCATATCACAAAAACGATTCTGTTGCAGCAAAAAAGTACCTGCCAATTTGGCAGGTACTTAACCTAAAAATGAAACCATTATTTACTGATGAATCATATCCTGATAGAACTCAAAAGCCTCTTTCGCAGTAAATCCTTCGTGTACAATCTTACGGACTGCCGCACTCATCTCCACAGGGCTCTGACTCTGGAAGATATTTCTTCCCATATCAACCCCTTTTGCCCCCTGGCTGATGGAGTTATATGCAAGCTCCAGAGCTTCTTTCTCCGGAAGTTTCTTACCTCCTGCTACCACAATGGGAACAGGGCAGGCAGATACCACTTCTTCAAAGTTTTCACAGTAGTAGGTTTTTATGATATTGGCACCTAACTCTGCCACAATGCGGGTAGCCAGCTTAAAGAACCGGTCTGTACGCTCCATCTGCTTTCCGACTGCCACAACTCCCATGGTGGGAATGCTGTAACGCATACCCAAATTTACCGCTTTTGACAGATTATCAAGGCTTGAAAGCTGTCCATCCCCTCCAATAAACGTCTGAACCGCCATACAATCCGCATTCATACGAATCACATCCTCTATATCAACGGCAAGGACTTCATGGGACAAGTCCTCGTCGAGCATAGAAGAACCGGAGGTCACACGCAGTGCAATGCCTTTCCTTCCTTCTGCCGGCACACAGCTCCTGATTGCCCCTCTTGTCCCCATTAAAACATCGATATTAGGAAGCAGCTTAGGCACCACTATATCAAGTCTCTCCAGGCCAGATACAGAACCCATAAAATATCCATGATCAAAAGCAAACATCACCGTATTTCCGCTGTTCTCATCAAAAATATTCGATAAATGCTTCTTCATTCCCCAATCCAGATGACCAGCACCCTTTACGTAAAAAGGCTTATTGTTTGCAAATGGTTCATCCAGGTGATAATCATGTTCTACTTTCATTCCATCCAAATCTGCCATATTCTTTCTCCTTTTGCTTCTATATTATTTACTGTCATGATTCCCGGCGTTTCAACCGTACTAGAAATCATAGTTGTTCATGTTATCTTTATTAAATACCGTACGCTCTGGAAGGAGAACAACTCCATTATTTACCTCACCGGTGGTTGCCCCCTCTACCAAACAGTCATTTGGCATTACTTCCACGGTACCAATTTCCGGAATATCAATCTTGTCTCCTACTTTTACCTGATTCCCTGCGGACAGATAGGCGGCAAGATAGCAGCCAATCGCTCCCTGCACCTGGCAGTCCCAGAGCCCCCACTGTTCAATCACACCCGCATTGCAGTAATCCTTAATGGACATGGGGGAAGCAAAACCGGTAATGGTTACATCTTCTTTTGTAAGACCCTTGTTCTGAGCTGCCTTACACTGGCCTGGAAGTGCTGTAGAGTCATTGCAGATAATCAGGTCAATATCCGGGTTGGCTTCCAGAATAGAAGCACCGATCGAAACCGCTTTTTCCGCATCCTGTTCGGAATAATAATTATTAGGAGCCACATTCACCCAGTTAGGATAATTCTCTTTGATATAGGCTTCTCCCGCAACCTGCCAGGAATTCTGATCCGCTACCGTTGCCTGGGAATAATGCCAGCAGTATTTCACCGCATCAGCTTTGACATCCTTCCCACGTTTTGTTAAAGAATCCACTCCCATATCTACCAGCATTTTCCCAAGCATCTCAGGAGTTCCTTGTGAAACCATTAACGTACGCACTGTATCAGAAACATCAGAATCCCATGTGACCACAGTCAGACCTGCGTCAGCCGCTTCCTTTAACGCGGAGTCAAGCCCTGTTGCATCTACGGAAGAAACACAAAGGGCATCCACGCCGCTTGCCACCGCATTGTTGATTACCTGAACCTGGTCTGCTACAGCCGCATTAGCGCTTCCCTGATAGTCAACGGTAATATCCCAGGTCTTTCCATACTTCTGTGCTCCCGCATTGGCGGATTCAAAAAATGCATTTCCCGTCAGCTTAGGAATAAATGCAACTGTTTTTCCAGAAATACCGGAAGAACTGGTATTGTCTTTGCTCTCTTCTGCTTTTGATTCTGTTTTCGTTTCCCCAGCTGGTGCATTAGATGCCGCAGCCGGTTTTCCTGAGCTACCACAAGCAGTCAGCGATGCCGCCATCAGTCCTGCTAATACAAGTGCCATTGCTTTTCTCATAAATAAAATCCTCCTTATATGTTTTGATCGTTTTATATTAATGAGGTTTACACCCCATGTTACCAATCACTTTTGTTCTCTTTTCAGAAAACGTGCTTTGAGAGCCGGATTATTCAGGACAGCCCTGCCCGTCACCACTGCCAGTAATAGAAGCCCTGCCGGAATGTCCAAATACTGCTGGCTCACCTTAAAGCACAGAGGAAGCCCAAATCTCAAAGTACCGATCACTACCGCAGCAAGGGCCGTTCCAGGTACGCTTCCTTTTCCTCCTGTACTTAAAGTACCGCCTAAAACCACCGCAGTGATGATGGGAAGGGTCAGGGTAGAGCCAATATCGCTTTTTGCCGTACCAAGATAAGAAGTCAGGATGATTCCTGCAACCGCCGAACTGATTCCAGAAAGAATATAAGTGCTCATAATAATGAATTTGGCGTGAATACCGGAATATTCCGCTGCATCGGGATTTACCCCTACCAGAAATACCTGTCTGCCATATCTGGTTTTATGTAGAAGAAAATAAGCCAGCACTGCCAGGATAAGAAAAATGATCACCTGACTTGGAATTACACCAAATAGCTTTACTTTAGAAAGCCTTAAAAAACCATCCGGGAAACCGCTGATTCCTTTGTAGCTCTCCGTTGCTGACAAATTGGACACCAGAAGAGCAATCCCCGAGTACAGAAAACTCCCTCCAAGAGTGACCACCATAGGCTGTACGCCGCAGAATGCAATAAAATAGCCGGAAAGGGCGCCGCAAAACCCGGCTGCAATCATAGCGATCAGGGAGGCAACCCAAATGTTCACTCCTCCATCCTGCCAGGCAACTCCCAGAATAATGGAAGAAAGCCCTACAATGGAACCAGCCTGGATATCGATTCCTCCTGTGATCATTACAAAGGTGACAAACAGTGAAATAATACAAATGGAAATGATATCATTCATACTGCCAAACAGCACTCTCGGCATAAGGAACTTACTGTTCTTTGATGCAAAAACAACAATTTCCAGAATTAATATCAAAGAGAGTACAAATTCCCATTTTTTCCAGATATGAGATTTCATTTCTTCTCTCCTCCTTTTTCTGCAGTTCTTGCGGACAGGATCCGGTGACGGTTTTTCTCTACTGCCCGGTTCTGAGATACAGTATTAATTACAACAATGGTCAGCAGCATGACACCTGTGATCGTATTGTCATAATCGGAAGAAAATCCAAGAAAGACAAGAATTCTGCTGATGGAGGACATGATGACCGCACCGATGGAGGCTCCGGCCAGGCTTCCAATCCCGCCGCTTAAACTTAAGCCTCCCAGAACGCAGGCAGCAATTGCCTTCATCTCATATCCATTCCCTGCTGTGGGCGTAATAAAGCCAATGCGGGACGCATAAATCATACCTGCGGCGGAAGCAAACACTCCGCACAGGACATAAGCTGCAATCTTTGTTTTATCTGCCGGTATTCCCACCAAGGTTGCACCAGCCGCATGATCTCCGACTGCGATAAAATATTTTCCCTTTTTCGTTTTCGTCAAAATAAGATGGCCGATCAAGATCACAAGAACTGCCAGCGCATAAAAAACAGTTAAGTTTCCAATCAGGATGCGGTTTGACATTCTGGTAAAATCCGCCGGAAGGTTTTCAACCCAGGCCCCCTTCGTGTATACATAAATCATCCCACGCACAACACCGTTAACACCCAAAGTAAAAATCAGAGAGGGAATGTGAAATACCGCCACGCCGACTCCATTGACCAGTCCGGTAAGAATACCGATGGCCAGAGCAGCTGCCGTAGCCATCACCACCCCATATCCATCTCTTAAGAGAGCGGCTCCTACGGCTGCCGATAAGCCCAGCACAGCCCCAATGGAAACATCGATTTCTCCCGTTAAAATAACAAAGGCAATTCCTGCCGACAGAAGGGTAAATACAACGCTGTCATTAAAGCAGTTCCATATGGCTGCCGGCTGCCAGAAACTCCTGTTCACCAGGCCTACCAGAAAAATCAGTCCTGCCAGAAACAGAAAACTATTTAACTCACGGATTTTTCCAATCTTTTTCATGCTTCCACCTGCTTTCCTTCTGTCACGCCAAAAGATGCCGCCATAAGGCTTGCCTGGGAGATCTCATGTCTGCCTAATTCTCCTCTAAGCCGTCCCTGAAAGACCACAACTGCCCGGTCTGAAAGCTCTACAATCTCTTCCATATCAGAAGAAATCAGCATAACCGCCACTCCCTGTTTTTTCAGTTCGTGGATAATTGCATACACATCTCCCCGTGCCGCCGCATCAATACCACGCGTAGGCTCGTCCAGAATCACCAGCTTTGGATTGGTAGACAGAGACCGGCCGATTACGATCTTCTGCTGGTTGCCTCCGGAAAGGCTTCCCGCAATCTGATCCTGACCAGTGATCTTGATGCGGAAATCCTCCACATATTTCCGGGTGATCAATTGCTCCGCCTTCCTATTTAAAAATATACGCCCAAGGGATTTCCCCGGAACCAGAGCAGAGGTGATATTAGCCGCAACATCACTGATACCAAACAGGCCATTTAAGCGGCGGTCTTCCGGTACATAATTGATACCGGTTTTTAAAACCTCCCTGGTGGAAAGACCTGTCACATCTTTTCCATCCAGAAAAGCCTTCCCTCCAAGAACCTTATCTTTTCCAAAAATCGTAACTGCAAGTTCGGTACGCCCGGCTCCCACAACTCCTGCGACCCCAAGAATCTCTCCAGGATAAATCTTAAGGTTTATGTCCCGGAATCCGTAACCGGAGTAACCTTTCAGTTCAAATACCGGCTCCAGCGCAGAGTAATCCAGATGACTGGATTCTTTTTCCCCAGTTCTCTGCTGCCCATCCATATTGGGAGGAAGCAGCCCCTTAACCAGCATCTCCCTGGTAAAGTCCGAGGTCTTTCCCTTCAATGTAATCACGCCGTCCCTCATAATTGCCACATGAGTAGCGATCTGGAATACCTCAGCCAGACGGTGTGTAATATAGATGATCCCAATGCCCTTCTTCTTTAAATCCTCCACAATCCGGAATAGGCTCTCTACCTCATCAAAGGTCAGTGCACTGGTAGGTTCATCTAAAATCAGAAGCTTCGCCTGCCTTAAGAGCCCTCTTAAAAGCTCCACCAGCTGCTGTTCTGCGATAGAAAGGCTCATTGCCTTCCGGTCCGTATCCAGATGCCAGCCGATCTCATCCATGATGTTTAGCAGCCGCTTCCTAAGAACAGCCGTATTTTCACTAAAACCGATCAGGATATTCTCTTCAACAGTCATATTAGGAAACAGCATGGGTTCCTGGGGAACCATATATATCCCTTTAGAAAGAGCAACAGACGGTTTGAATACCGAAAGCATGTCCCCAATAACCGTTACATTTCCGGCATCCGGTTGGTAGATACCCATAATGATTTTCATCAAGGTGCTTTTTCCCGCTCCGTTTCCGCCAATCAGGGCAAGTACTTCCCCCTCTCCTACGCTTAAATCGATGCCTTTTAAAACAGCATTGGAGCCGAATGATTTGACAATACCTCTGACTGAAAACAGTGTCTGTTCCGAACGGGCTGCTTCTGATTGTTTCATATTTCCTCCCACCCATCATGTTTGATATATTTGTTCGCATAGCTAACTTTTGTTCATGCCCATATCATACATGACGCAAAACACGTTGTCAATAGTTTTTTCAGAAATATATGGTGTTTTTGAACTAATTTAAGTGATATAATATGTATTATTTATGATATTTTACTCATCAATTGCAGGTTTTTATTTTTTAATCCGTCACTATTGACATATGAAATCCCATTTGTTATACTAAAGAAAATTCAAAACATTTGATTCAACTCGAAACATTTGTTTAGAACAACAAAGAACAGGAGACCTAAAAATGAACTATGAAGATTCCCTTATTATTAAAACAGCATGGTATTATTATATAGAAAATATGACCCAGCAAAAAATTTCCGAAAAATTGGGAATATCCCGAATGAAAGTGATTAAGCTTTTGGAGAAAGCCAGGCAGGATGGAGTGATCCAGTTTCAGATTTCCCAGGAACGAAGCCGTCACTTAAAAGTCGAACAGGAATTAATCCGCAGATGGAATTTAAAGGATGCATTTGTAGTTCCTTCTGTACCAGGCAGTTCCTCTCTCAACGATACCATTGCCAAAGCCGCCGCCATGTATATCAGTGACCGGATTACAGAAAACACATACATCAATATAGGATACGGAGATACTCTTGGACGGGTTATCAATCATCTGGCCACCATAACGGAAGCACCTCTGTCTGCCGTATCTTTAACAGGAGGAGTCAGCTATTATCTTCCAAATACATTTTCCAGCAAATTTAATGCAAAACTGTTTCTGTATCCTGCACCGCTCGTTGTTTCAACCAAGGAGCTTTGCAGTGCCATGCAGAACGAGCCTTCCGTACAGGAAATTTCCCGCATGGTGAATCTGGCTTCCATGACCGTCGTAGGCATAGGAGGGATCAGAGAAGATGCAACCATAATCAAGAATGGAATTTTCACAAAGAATGACTTTCTCTATTTGGCCATGCAGGGAGCCGTAGGTGATATCCTGAGCCATTTCATCGATCAGGACGGAAATCCCATTCATACTGATATCGAAGACCGGCTGTTAAGCACATCTCTTGCAACCCTGCGCACCCTGCCCAATGTCATTGGAGTTGCCGCAGGTGACAGCAAAGTAAAAGCTATACGTGCTTCTTTAAAGGGAGGCTACTTAAATGTGTTAATCACAGATGAACAAACGGCAATAAACCTGATGGAGGAAGATCCCGACTCACCGATATGAAAATAGAATGGAGGAATGGAGATGTCATCAAATTACCTTTTAGCAATTGATGCAGGCACCGGCAGCATCCGTGCCGTACTTTTTGACAGCATGGGCAATCAGATCTCTTGTATTCAAGAGGAATGGGAACACAGGGAAGATCCCCGGTATCCGGGGAGTATGGATTTTGACTGGGTACATAACTGGGAGCTTGCCGCATCCTGTATCCGAAGGGTCTTATGCACAAGCTCCATCGATCCTTATGAGGTAGCCGCAATCTCCACCACCTGCATGAGAGAAGGTATCGTTCTTTACGACAAGGAAGGAAAAGAAATCTGGGCCTGTGCCAATGTAGATGCCCGGAGCAATGAGGAAGTTGAAAAACTGATCCGCAGTGATCCGGAGCTTGAACGTCTCCTCTATCAGGAAACAGGACAGTCCTATGCACTGGATGCCCTTCCAAGGCTTCTCTGGGTAAAGAATAAAATGCCTGATATTTATAAACGGGCCGCATACATTGGAATGTTCAATGACTGGCTCATATTTAAGCTGACCGGGATCATTGCCGTAGAGCCAAGCAATGGATCAACCACTGGATTGTTTGATTTAAAAAACCGCTGCTGGAATCCGGAGATTGCCGGACGGTGCGGACTCCGGAAAGATATTTTTCCCCTTGTAAAGGAATGCGGGACCGTAATCGGTAAAACCGCTTCCTGCTGCAAAGACCAGACTGGACTGCCTGAAGGAATTCCCGTCGTCGTTGGCGGAGGAGATGCCCAGCTTGGCTGTATTGGCGTAGGTGTGGTACATGCCGGGGAAGCCGCGGTATTCGGAGGCAGCTTCTGGCAGTACGAGTACAACACTGATAAGCCGGACACGGATCAGGACTGCCGTGTCCGTGTAAACTGTCATGCCATACCAGGTATCTGGCAATTTGAAGCCCTTGCCTTTCAGCCGGGCCTTGTCATGCGATGGTATCGGGACAGCTTCTGCCATGCAGAAAAAAAGCTGGCAGAGGAAGCAGGTATGAGCATCTATGATTTGATGAATGAGGAAGCAGAGAAAATACCGGCAGGGTGCTATGGAATGATGTGCACTTTTTCGGATGTAATGAACTTTATTAACTGGAAACACGCCGCACCGACCTTCTCCAACTTTGGCCTTGATCCCGGGAAATATAACCATTATACCTTCTACCGGGCAATTTTAGAGAATGCGGCTCTGGTTACAAAAGGACATCTGGATCTGGTCCAGGATGCCATCGGCCATCTTCCAAAAGAAATCACTTTTGCCGGCGGAGCCTCTAACAGTTCCCTCTGGGCCCAGATACTGTCTGATGTTCTTGGGCTTCCGGTAAAGGTTCCTAAGGTAAAGGAAGCCACTGCACTGGGCGCTGCGATCCTGGCCGGATATGGAATCGGCATGTATCAGGATATAGCTGAAACTGCAAAAGAGCTGGTAACGATAGAGAGGCAGTTTATGCCTAACATGGAGAATCATAAGATTTATGGGGAAATCTATGGGAAATGGAGAGAATTTTATCAGGTTCAGCTGGCTCTCTGTGACCGTAAGATCACTAAGAATATGTGGATAGCACCCGGTTTATAAGGGAAGAAAAAGGAGAAGAAAATATGTTCATTACCAATGAATCAGAAAAAGAATTCCGTTTTGGCGACAGCGGCCCAAAATATTTGATGAAAGGACCGCGCATGAATTTTGCAGTCGTACAGTTCCAGCCAGGTGAGGATTTCACCGCTCACTATCATAACGTAATGGAAGAAGATTTCTTCATTCTGGAGGGAGAGATCAATATTGTTGTAGATGGAGTTGTCCACCATTTAAAACAGGGAGATTTCATTCACATTGAACCTTCCGAAGTTCACTACTGCTTTAATCCATACAAGAGCAGAGTAAAGATGATATCCACTCTGGCACCGTATCAGCAGGTAGATAAGGTGGAAGTAGAGGACTATTCGTTTTAGATTTCGAAAATGGTACCCTGAAGAATCAGGGTACCATTTACTATTTTTATGAAATGCCTTTGTCTACCGTCAAACACTTATCAATAGAAGCCTTTTCTATTTCATTAATATTGGAAGATCCTTCCGTACGGGTGTAATAGCAGCTGGAATCGCTGTTTAAGGAACCCACAGACAGGGTAAAGGATTCTTCCGAACCATTCTTATCATAAGTATAGGTAATGACCGCAGCAGGCTGATCAAGACCGTAGCCAGCCAGTTCGCTATCCTGTACCTTATAATTGGAGCAGCTCTTTACCTTCAGACCGCTTAAGGAATCTGCTAGGACATTCAGGCCGGAATTATCGGAAAGCTTGTTGTCCGGTAAATCCGCAGAGTCCCTGAACCATTCGATCGTCCCATCTTTCTCATCCAGCTTCTTTTTTACATAATGTTCACTGATGCCTGCCTTTGTTATTGTAATGCTCTTTATGTCAGCTCCGGAAACAGCAGGGAACTCCTCCAGGGCCATCAGATCATTTAGTCCGTTGCCGGTTTCATTGTACAGGTCAGAGCTGATGAGATACGGGGTATCCTGCCCTTCCAGTGCTGCATAATAATCCCCGTCACCGGTAGCATTGCCAAGGAGGATTACGGATTTCGTCCCATCCTCCGCTGCTGCAGCGATCTTTCTTATGGGCTTATCCAGACCATAGGCACTTAGACTGTCTCCGCCTTCCAGCTTCCGCAGGGCTTCAAGCTTTGAAACCGTGGAAGCAAGGGAATCCATTTCCTCCTGTTTTACCGGAAAAAGATCATCTCCGTCATAGCTCCATTTGCTATCCTTTTTTGTAAAGGACAGCTCCTGTCCGTCAATATCATAGGAAAGGCTGGAAACACTTGAAAGGTCGGTGAGATAGACTTTCTCACCCTCCTCCTTCTCCTTCGCCTGTTCTTTGGAGTGGTTCATATACTGGCCCACCCCCACATAGATCACACACAGGGCCGCCAGAGCGGCCGTTCCATATAAAAGGCCCTTTTTCTTTTTCATGTTTCAGCCTCCTTTTACAGACGTCTGCGCTTCAGCCAGATTACCAGTCCTGCTGCCAGTGTCATTACCGGGATAACAAATATAAACAGGATTCCCCACATGCCTCCGTGGGTAACGGTGTTATAGGTCACATCCAGGCTTTTGGCAGGAATGGATACATTGGAAACGTCATCAAAATTAGCCGTAACTGCATTCATGAAAAGATTTAAATTAGTTAAATTGGTAAAGCTGGTGTTCAGCCCCTCATCGATAAGGGAAGGGGTAGTGAATACGGTCAAACGTGCCGTTCCGGAGCTTAAAGTCTTCTCTGATACGGCTCCCAGGATATAGGTTCCTTCTGTCTGCTTATCGGCCGTTACCAGCATACCTCCATCACTGGTCTCCATAAAAGGAGTTACTTCCACGCCTTCCGGCAAAACCTCTTTCTGGGTCATGGCTGCGGACTGAAGGACAAGGGCTGAGCTTTTTCCATCAATGCCGTTCGTCACTTCGCTTCCTGCCTGAATGGTCGGGAAGATATAATAGGGATTGTTCTGATAAAACTTCTTGGTATCTGCTGCAAGTCCGTTTTCCAGGTTCAGGCCGTAATCGCTCATTAGGGCACTTAAGTTCGGGCGGTCCTTTTCCGCATAGCCGGCGAGGATCAGAACCCTTCCCCCTTTATCCAGGTAATCAGAAATCATCTTCTTTTCATCATTCGCCAGGTCTGATGTCGGAGCATTGATAAGCAAAAGTTCACAATCCTCAGGAATGCTTCCTCCTGTCAAAAGATTCAGGGAGTTTACGGTCAGATTGGACTTTTTCAACATATCAGAAGCAGTAGCTCCAAGAGCCGCCTCTCCATGGCCTTCTGTCACGTAAACTGTTTTCTGCACATCGTTAATCACATGGGAGATGGCCCCGGTAAGCTGACCCTCTCCGTCAAATTCGGTCTCCTTAGACTGTCCGTAATAATAGTAGGACATTTCATCCATTTTAATGATATCGGTCAGGGCGATGGATTCTGTCCTTCCTGTGGAATCGCAGCTTACCAAAAGCGTGTTATCCTGTGCCTTGAGCTTTTGTACCTGGTCCGGATGAAGAACGGAGTCCACGGTCACGACCTTGATGTGGCCGGATAAATCCTCGTAACGTTTTATAAAGCTTGTGATCCGCTTATCCACCGAGTCCGGATCTGCCACCACATAAATCGTAACATCCTTATCAAGCGCCTTAAGAAGATCCTTTGTGGTTCCGCCCAGGGTATAGATCTGGCTGCTGCTCATATCCCATTGCCGTACCTTCTCTGGAAGACGGCCTACGATAAGGTTTAATATTACCACGGCTGCTATGACAATCAACGTTAGGATTGCCGTGTAGCCTCCTTTTTTTAATTTTCTGGTCATCTCCATCCTCCTAACTCCATCTGCGTTTCTCTATGGACTGCACGGTCAAGAATACCAGCAGGAATATGATGCTGATATAGTAAACCAGGCCGCCTGCATCAAAGATGTCATGACTGGCAAAGTTCTGAAACACATCGGTCACTGCAATCTTTTCCAGAACATTGGTCAGTGCGCGCTCAAAAAGGCCCTTTTTTACAAGGTACAGCACTGCGATGCAGATGACTCCAGCTGCCTCCAGAACGGCTGCAAGAGGACCATGGCTCGTTATTCGGGATACCGCAAAAACGATCCCAGACCAAAGAATCAGAAAACCTGCTGCAGAGCCGATCGCCGATGTGGGTAAAAATCCCACAAGGCTGGGCCATAAAAGCAGAAGAAGGATGATTCCAAAGGTCCCTACCGCAGCAATGATCTGGCTTTCTGTTAAGGAAGAAATAAACATTCCGATGGCAATATAGACACAGCCCAGCAGGAAAAAGGCCAGTAAAGAAGCATAATCCGCTTTTAAATTTGCATTTCCGTTCAGCTTGATGATGAGAGGACAGATTCCGGAAAGCAGCACCGGGACGGCAAAGACGGTTATCATGGAAAGATACTTTCCAAGAACCATCTGGGCAACGGATACCGGAGAGGTGAGCAGAAGCTGGTCCGTTTTGGTCTTCCGGTCATCTGCAAAGCTTCTCATGGTAAGCACTGGTATGCCGATCATGATTATAGTCACCATGCCAGACAGAGTATAGGAAAAGTAGGGGTATCCGCTCATCATGTTATAAGCCATAAAGTAAATTCCTATGAACAGCACCATAAAGGCGATAAATACATATCCGGTCATGGACTGAAAATAGGCTTTCAGTTCTCTTCTATAAATTGCTGCCATTATTCTTCATCCCCCTCTCCGTCTTCTGTTTCTTCCTTAAGGTCTGCCTCTGAAGGCTCCCCTTCAAAATCATCTGTTTCAAGGTTTTCACTTGTCTCTATCCCCTCTGCCGTTCCTTCCCCTGTCAGTTCAAGGAATACCTCTTCCAGGGACGCCCTTATGGTCTGCATGGAAAGAATGGGAATCCTCTGGTCAGCAAATGCAAAGAAAATAGTTTCCCGGATATCCTCTCCATCTTCTGTCCCTTCCTCTTCTGTGCAGATGCGGAAATCTGCACTGTTTATTCCTTCTTCTCCGCTCTCCCGTACCGACACATTGGCTGCCTGGGGAATGGCTTCCAAAATTTTAAGGATTTGTTCTTCTGTCCCTTTTACTAAAAGCTCCATTCCGGCAGTCCCGGCCATCTGGCGTTCTAGATTCTCCGGCGTATCGCTGGCAATCAGTTTTCCCTTGTCAATGATCATGATATGATCGCATACTGCGCTGACCTCGGAAAGGATATGGGAGCTTAAAATAACCGTATGTTTCTGCCCAAGCCTGCGGATGGTATCCCTGATTTCGATGATCTGCTTAGGATCCAGTCCTACCGTAGGCTCATCCAGAATAATAACCGGCGGAAACCCTAAAACTGCCTGGGCCAGGCCTACACGCTGTCTATAGCCCTTTGATAAGTTGCGGATCAAACGGCCTTTTACATCCACCAGTTTGGCAAGCTCCATGACCTCATAAACAGCCTCATTCCTCTCCTTTTTCGGTATTTTCTTTAATTCCGCAGCAAACTGCAGCTGCTCTTCCACAGTCATATCCACATAAAGCGGCGGAAGCTCCGGCAGATACCCAATACATTTCTTTGCTTCCTCCCCGTCTTCCAGTATATTATGGCCATTGATCAGCACATCGCCCTCCGTAGCTCCGATGTACCCGGTCATAATGTTCATCGTGGTGGATTTTCCGGCCCCGTTTGGTCCTAGAAATCCATAGATCTGTCCATCGTTGATCGTAAAGCTTAAATGGTCCACAGCCAGATGACCGCCGTAATCCTTTACCAGATTTCTGACTTCAATCAACTCTCTCTCCTCCTGTCTATTATGCATTTTGCATCCTTACTTAGGGTAAAAGGGAATTGTGAAAATTGTGTGATATATATTTGTTGATTGTGTGATAAAAGTATGAAATATTTCGACAATCTCAAAAATAAAAAAACCTGGGCAGCTTTTGCTGCACAGGTAATCAAAATTTCGGGTCAAGTTCCCCGCAGTTTGCTGCGAGGTATCTGATTTATCTTATAATAAAACATATACTGCTGGAGGATCCCGGCGTATCCCTGATACCGCTCCAGGGGAAATCCCTGAGGATAGTGAAGCTCCAAGATCTGCTTTACGTGGGTATCCACAGGAAAAGCCCCCACATGGTGAAGCCCGAACAGGCAGATACAGTCTGCCACCTTTCTTCCGATCCCATACTGCTCCATCAGTATGCTGTGGGCGCTTTTATAATCTGCTTCCTTTAAGTGTAAAAGCCATTCCTTTCCTTCTGGACCGCTGCACATTTCCGCGATTGACAGGATGTATTTATCCCGGTAACCCAGACCCAGACCGGACAATCCCTTAAGGCCCGCCAAAGAAAGGCTCTCCGGCTCCGGAAAGGCATCATAGCTTCTTACTGTTTCTTTCAAACTCCCGTCAGGGGACATGGTAAGGCCCATCCCCTTCCTTTTGTCTCCGAACCGTTTACACAGCTCCTTAACACTGCCTGTGATGCGGGTGATGTTGTTATTCTGGGAAATCAAAAAGGTCACCAGCATTTCCCATAGATCCTGATGAAGGATCCGGACACCCCAGCCCCATTCCATGGCTTCTCTAAGATATACATCTTCAGAGTCCACATGTTTTTTATAGCCGCCGTAATCGGTCTGTAAGTCAAAATAGCCGGCCCATGTTTCTTTAAACTCCCTCTCTCCGCAGGAAAATAAGAAATAGTCTCCATCTTTGACTGCCTCCACATATTCTCCCGCAGCTGCGATCGACCAGACTCCGTTTTCGCCCTCCCGGCCTTCCATACGGAAGCACTGGCCGGACCTTGCGATCTGTTCAAAATCCATATCCTTTATCTGAATCCGGTACATAATAAGCGTTTCTCCATTTCATTGCAAAGCTATAAGACCTAATGTTTCCAGGTCATTCTTAGTTATCATTCAAATGGGCCAGAAATTCTTTCAACCGTTTCACATCTCCGTCCTCAAAACAGTACCCATCCATGCCGCAGGCCCTTGCTCCTTCAATATTCATGGGCAAATCATCGATAAAAAAGCATTCCTCCGGCTTTAAGTGAAACCGCTCAAATAAATGGCTGTACATTTCCTTTTGAGGCTTCAAACACTTTACCTCCGCGGAAAATAAGATCCCGTCAAAATGTTCAATTCCCGGAATGATTTTATAACACGTCAGCAGACGAAGGGAAGCATTGGAACAAAGATAGATACCATATCCCCTCTCCTTAAGCTGCCCTACCAGTTCCCCCATCTCCTGATCAGGCCACATATTATATTCATGCCAGTGCTCAAGGCAAAGAGCTGCCATTTCCTTTGCATGGGCAGTATCCAGACGCGCCTGCATCTTCTTTAAGGCATCTTCCTCTGAGATCAGACCCATATCCAGAAACAGCCACTCCTGAGACTCGAATACAGCGATTCTTACTGCCTTCCGCTCTGCCTCATCCTCGATAAAATGCCTGCAGACAATATCTCCATCGTAATGTACCAGCACTCTGCCCATGTCAAATACTATATTTTTAATCATGATTTTTCTCCTGTAATAATTCATTTTTCTTTTTAAACCAGAAATAATAAGGAACCTCATAAAGCAGCATACAAGCCCAGCCGGCCAGGCACGCATATGGAACGCCATTCATTCCCATAGACGGAACCAGCAGGATGACCAATGCCACACGGACGGAAATCTGGATCAGGGTGGAGATTAAGGTGATGGACATATTTCCCATTCCCCGGAAAAAACCCTGAATCCCATTGGTAAATGCCGGCAGCAGATAGAAAAAAGCCATAAGGTGTAAATATTCCGCCCCAATCCTTACCATGGTCCCATCCCCATTGGGCACAAATAATCTCATAACCGGTTCCTTCACCAGCAGGATGACAATGCATATAATCACCCAATAGCCTGCTTCTATAAAAAGTCCGGTCCGAAAACCTTTCTTTACCCGTTCTCCATTACCGGCTCCCCGGTTTTGTGCCACAAAGGTCATCATACCGCTGGAAATACTTTGTTCCGGAGTAAAAGCGAAATCATCCACCCGGTTCACTGCCTGGAACGCGGCTATGGTGCTGACTCCCAGAGGATTTATGACTCCCTGTATCAAAAGCTTGCCAATAGGTTGGCAGGATTGCTGTAATGCCGTGACCGCTCCCTGCTTAACCGTAAGGCTTAAAAGCTCCCGGTCTATACGGAATTCCTTTGGCTTAAGTTTAAGAAGGGGAACCTTTTTATATATGTAGAATATACACAGAAGCGCGGAAACCGCCTCCGCAATGACCGTAGAAAATGCAGCCCCAAAAACTCCCATATGAAACCCTGCCACAAATACCAGATCCAATAATGCATTTAAAACCGAGGCCATAGCCAGGAAGTGAACCGGAGTCTTTGAATCGCCCACACTACGGAGGGCAGAAGCCACTCCGTTATAAAAAAAGGTAAAGGGCGTTCCTATTAATATGACCCTTAAATAAACAGCCGCATCTTCTGAGATTTCCTCCGGTACACGGAGAAGCCTTATGATCCCGCCGGAAAAAAACACCCCCAGGCCCACAATGACCAGGGAAAAATAAAAGCCAAATAAAAGGGTGGTTGCTATCTCCTGCTTTAACTTTTCATGGCTTCCTGCTCCAAAATACTCACTCATCAGCACCGAAGCCCCGATGCAGATCCCTGTAATTCCCAGGATCACAATGTTCATGACCGGGCCTGCGGCACCAACTGCTGCCAGCGCCTCTTCTCCCGCAAACCGTCCTACCACAATGGAATCTACCGCGTTATAAGTGAGCTGGAATAAATTTCCCAAAACAAGCGGAATGGAAAACCGTATCAATTGAGATGAAATATTTCCTCTTGTCATATCCTTCATCATATCATCCTGCCCCTTTGGCGGATCAATAGCTCCTTAGCTTCTCACTGCCATCATCCGTTGTATTTTCCAGGCGTTTTACCACTACGTAGTAGCCTGTATTGTCATTGACCTTTACATAAACCCGGTCGCCTACCTTATGTCCCATAACAGCCTTTCCCAAAGGAGACTCAGAGCTGATAAGGCCTTTCATAGAATTTCCTCGGACGGTTGTTACAAGCTTGTAGGTCTCCTCCTCGTCATCATCCTCAAAATACAAGTCAACCGTATTATAGAGCCCGATCTCATCGTCTTTGGATTCATCGGATATGACCTGGGCCGTCTTTATCATCTTCTCCAGATAACGGATCCTGCTTTCATTCTGGTTCTTATCCTTTTTTGCGGCATGATATTCAAAGTTTTCACTTAAATCCCCATGAGCTCTTGCTTCTTTTACCGCTTCCAGAGCTTCCTTCCGAACGACCAGCTTCCGGTGGTCTATTTCTTCCTGCATTTTCTTAATATCAATTTCCGTTAATTTGTCAAACACGTTGTTCCTTCCCTCTTTCTACATTCTCCTATAGGATCCGTCATTCCTTCTTCTGGGCAATTACTTCAATACGCCCGGAAGCAGTCCCCACATGACGGTATGATCTTATGGAAAGTCCGCATTTTTCCGCCAGAGCCTCTATGCCGCTGTCCGTGAGGCAAACCTCTGCCGCTTCTCCCTTCCACATGGAAGCTCCCTTTTTTTCCAGATTTTTAATGGATTTATCGAGATCCGGACCATCAAACCAGAGAATCCCGTCCTCTGCCAGATACTCCGCCGCCCGGATCAGGATTAGCTTCAAATCCTGAGTACGGGAGATCCGGTCAATGAGGACGATCCGGTACGCCTCCTTACCGCCTTCTATCTGTTCATCGGCTTCCTCTAAGGACATGGCCTGAGGATTATATCCGGCCTTTCTGGCCTCTTTATATAATGGGCTTTTCTCTTCTCCGAAAAACAGCATGGTTCCTTCTGCTGCAACTTCTCCGATGTCGGCTAAAAGCCGCTCGCATCTTGCTTTTGTGCGGTGAGAGCCCTTCTTTCTGTTTACAAACCGGCTTTCTTCCCTTGCAAGATAATAATTCCCGCAATCCATGCACTTCATAAAGACCCTGACAGGCTCCAGCACATATTCATCCGCCTCTCCGCCTTCCATATAGAGAACTGCACCATAATGGGGGACACCCTTTCCTGAGCAGACGGGGCACCGCTCTACTTCTGCCGTCATTAAGTTCCGAAGTTCTTTTAACGCTGAAAAATACCAGCGGTACAGTCTGTTTTTAAATTCCTGGTCGAAAACAAACAGCCGGGTCTTTATGACTTCCGCCATCCATTTCGTTTCATGGATCACCGATTTATCTGCCATAAATCCCTTTAAACTCTCCTCCAGAGTGAGAAGCCCTGTGACAGTATCCTCTTTCAGTCGTTCATTTTCCTTATAGGCCATAAGGTGTTCGATTCCTTCCACAACACTGCTGCATAAATTGACCATTACCAACAGCTGATTCATTCTGCCTGTTGCCATATCATTTCCCTTCTTTCAGTTGCCTGTCTTGTCCATGCATACTCTTTTATATTATCATTTTTAAGGGGTGAAAAGCAAGATGCAAACAAGAAAACCGAAAATCAGTACCCGGGAGCCGCCAGCCATGGTTCCCAGGTACTGATTTTACTGAAATTATAGTCAATCGGATATTCGCAATCCGCGATCCTGCTTGCTTAAGTTAAGCTTTTGAAAACAATTTGCCTTACGTTATATTTCTGCTGAATAAATCGGTTTCTTCCAGCAGGCTTTCAATGCTGTCCAGATTCAGACGGTGCAGCAGCTCGATCACATATGGATTCTCTGCCGGATGCAAATAAGTCGCCTTTTCCCCGTAATCATTGACCAGTTCTGTTCCCTGCTCCACTCCTAAAATGGCCCTTGGTCCGCCGACGCAGCCGCCCTTACAGCCCATGCCTTCGTAAAAGTTTGCTTCTATCTTCCCATCCATAATATCCTGGATCATCTTCCGGCACGCAGGTACCCCATCTGCCTGTTTGGTACGGATTTCTGTTTTTTTATTGGGATTAATGGCTCTTACCGTACTCTCTACCGCTTCACTGACTCCGCCCTTTCTGGCGTAGATCCTTCCGGCCCTTGAAGAATGGTCTTTTTCACTTTCTTCCATGACAGCCGGGTCGATTCCCAGGGCATCAAATATATTCTTTACCTCCTGGAATGTAAGAACAAAGTCAACCGCACCGGCCAGATCCTTTTCCCTGGCTTCCGCCTTTTTGGCAAGGCATGGTCCAATGAATACGGTCAGAGCATCGGGATGGAGTTCTTTTACGACTCTTGCGCAGGCTACCATGGGCGATACCGAGCCAGGCACATGAGGAACCAGCTGGTGATAGACTTTACGGATCATACCGATCCACATGGGACAGCAGCAGCTTGTCAGCTGGTAATCATTGATATCATTGATATTTTTATCAAATTCAAGTGCTTCTTTTAATGTAAGGATGTCCGCAAACAGGGCAACCTCCAGCATTCCATCAAACCCTACGGCTTTTAATGCCGACCTAAGCTTTCCGGGAGTAACCTCCTTTGAAAACTGGCCTAAAAATGCGGGAGCTATCATTGCATATACCAGTCCCTTGGAGCTTCTTATCGCTTTTAAAGCCGGGATAATATCCGTACTGGCTGTCAGCTTTTCCGGTGCGCAACCTTCAATGCAGTTTTCACAACCCAGGCACAGCTCCGGATCAACAGTGACCCCATCCTTTCCGATCCCCAATGCCCCGAAAGGACATCGCTTTAAGCATTCCTCCCGTTCCTCTTTGGAACAGGTGCAGGTTCCGGTACGGATTACTACCGGGTGCTTCGTAGGATTCAAAAGACAGTCCAGATGATGAGGATCGTACGAGGTTTCCAAATTCATCTCCGGATCCAAATTGTCATTTAGTACGGACTTTACCAAACTTTCATACAACTGCTTAAATGTCTGCATAAGATACCTCCCGCAAGTACGTTTTGATTTTCTTTGTAGTACTGATATTTTTATCAATTCCGGTGATTCTATGATAGTTATTATTATAATACTTTTTCTTCTTCCTTACCATACCATACATGGGAAAGATGCTAATTCCAGGAAAATTATGGTTTGGCGGAAAGAATCATTGTTTTATATTCATTTTTTATTTTCACAAAAATTCCTTTTTTATATGCAAATGCTCGATTTTATCCGTAAATTCTCCGTCTACAAAATCAAGCTCTATGATATAAGGCATCCAATCCAGAATCCGCAGGAAAGAATCACAGTCATAGTCTGTATCATAATAATTTAAGATACTGCTAAGTGCTGTTCCATGGGTTCCAATGACAATATTCCTGCCATCATTGTTTCGAAGAATTTCCTTTAATGCCGCCACATTCCTGCCCTGTACCATGGTAATTGATTCTCCGCCCTCCTCATGAAAGTCATGATCTTCCCAACGTTTTCGAAACAATTCATGATGATTCCCGTTTCTCCCGCTTTCACGTTCACGGAGACGTTCATCGGTGATGATTTCCTTACCATAATGCGCTGCCGTTTCCCCTATGGTGTCCAAACTCCGCTTATAAGGACTGCAATAAAACGATTCAATATTTTTATCCTTCAAAAACTCAAGCACCTTCCTGGAGTCTTTTCTGCCTTCCATTGTCAAGGGCCTGGTCCTGTCATCCTCCCAAGCATGGTCCGGCTGTGAGTGACGTACAAAATATACTCTTGTCATTATTCTTTATCCTCCCCCACTGTCTGTTATTTATCATATAAAATCCATTTCATCATTCTATGGAATCAGCCGGTTAATATCTCTTGGAAACAAGGTGGAATACCGCACATTCTCCTGTTCAAGCAGCTTGCTTGTAAAACGTTCCAGACCCAGGCCCAGTCCTCCATGTGGCGGCATCCCATATTTATGCATCATAAGATAACTTTCAAATAATTCAGTATTCATACCTCTGCGTTCCATTTTATCAATCTGTTCCTTATACCCATGAATTCTTTGACCGCCTGTTGTTATTTCCAGTCCACGGAATAAAAGGTCAAAGCTTAAGGTTTCATCCTCATTCTCCATGCTATCCATAGCATAAAAGGGTCTCTTTTTGCTTGGATAATGGGTCACAAATACAAATTCACTTCCTGTTTTCTGCTTTATCAGCTCGCAAAGAAGTTTTTCTTCTTCCGGCTCAAAATCATCAAAATCTTTTATAGGTCTATGATACTCCATTGAAATCAATTCTTTTGCTTCTTTAAATTTAATTGCCGGAATCTCTTTGATTACAGGCAGCTTCACTTTTAACAGCCTTATTTCATCTCCATATTGTTCATTTAAATATTTCATTACATATTTTAGCATCATCGTTTCCATCTGCATAATGTCTTCAAAACTGCAAATGTACCCCATTTCAAAATCTACGCTTGTATATTCATTCAAATGCCTGGAGGTATCATGTTTTTCCGCCCGGAAAACCGGAGCAATTTCATACACTCTTTCAAAAACGCCTACCATCATCTGCTTGTAAAATTGCGGGCTTTGAGCTAAATATGCCTCTCTGCCGAAATAGTCTAAGCGGAAAATATTTGCTCCGCCTTCAGCGCCTGCATAAACGATTTTAGGCGTACGGATTTCTGTAAATCTTCCCCTTTTTAAGAACTCACGTATTCCATAAGTGATCCCTTCCTGCAGCTTAAAAATAGCACGTTCTTTTTCGTTACGAAGCGTAACCGGCCTGAAATTAAGCAGAGTTTCCATAGAAGTATCTACACATTTATTATTTATTACAACTGGGCTTTGCTCTTCCGGCTTTGATAATATCTCTATCTCAATTATCTGAAGGTCATAGCCTGTTCTGGATCTTTCTTCCCCTTTGACACAAGCAGTCACGATTACGCTGCTCTCTTCCTTTATTTCATCAAGAGAAAACCGGGAAATTTCCTTAGAATAAATGCACTGAACCACGTTACGTTTCGTTCTTAATAGTACAAAAGCAAAATCGCTCATTTTCCTGATTTTGTAGATGCTTCCATGAATTCTTATAGTTTCACCAATGTGGTTTATTAATTCCTCCGCCTCAACGGTTATCTCTTTGATTTCTCCAATGATACTCTTCATTGTCTTTCCTCCTGGATTATGATTGTTTTATTTTTATTGCTATAAATATATCCATGAGGACATCATCAATATGTCCCATACGATCACAACCTTTCTCTTTCTCGTATGGGTAAAAAAATAGAACCACACGAGCAAATTAAATTTACCAATGTGGTCCTAAATATTCTATCCACATAGGCGCAACGCTTTTAGCGCTTGCACCTGTGGTTCGTCACAGATACAAGCGCTGTCAATCGTCGTCCCAATTCAACTTTTTAAGTTGTTGATGTTGATTCATAATAGCTGCCTCCATTTATAATTTGATTCAGGTTATCACAAAGAGCGTATATTGTCAAATGAAATATTCAATGGTATCTGCCGGTTTCTTCTGTGTCACTCTGTTAAATATGATGACAGCCTCCCTTGTTTCCTTGGGTCCAAGGGCATAAGTACCCTTTCCCGTGTCATTAAACATTTCCCATGGCACACACCGGTTCCTATGGTAAGGCATATCTGTAATCAGCTCCAATCCCTTTTGCTTAAAAGGTTTCTTTCTGAAATAAGGATCAAATAAATAAACATTCTCCTCATCGGCCCCTGTTACCAGTACATAGTGCCAGCAGCCTAACATCACCCGTGCCACCACAACTCCGTCCTGTTGCAGGCCATACATGATCTTGCTGTTTTCTCCTATAAACACTTCGTCCCCAGTCAGATATTCACTTTGAACCGGGAATTTTTTCATCTTTCCGAATTGGTTGATCCAGTTGCTAAAAAACATCATAGCCATACGTGAGGTTCCATTTTTCCCGAACTCCCCCTTGGCATTATAGGAATCAAGACAAAACAGCATAATATGTTTGATGATATCCGGCGGAATCTGATCCCGGGTGAAGAGATAACTCATTGCATTCAGTAATGTAGTCGGGCCGCAGTCGTATTCCGTGACCTGATAATTTAGCGGATTTTTCATATTGGATTCACTTCCTTCAAAGATTTTCATACACGGTTACCAGTCATATGTTAAAAATACCGGTATACCTATAATGGCTTTTTACCACCACAGGAATCAAACGATATTCTTTAGTCAATCGGATATTCGCAATCCTCGACCCTGCTTGATGAGGTTAAACTCACATACCATATTTATTTCTTATAAGCATTATTTGTATCATTTTAGTACACTATTGTCAATATATTTTCAGATCGTATTATACCTTTTATATTATGCAGTTACAATACGAAAGTTTATGGCAGCTGATGGTTGTTCATTATTATCGGTTCAGCAAAGGTCTGAATCTTTCCTGGCATATAATCTGGGTGGTTCACTATAACATTGTGCCACAAAACTTTAACGTTATTACATAAATTCAATTTAATACGGTGAAATTCGGCATGTAATAAAGACTCCTTGAGAGAAACTCTCAGGAGTCTTTTTCTATCCTGCAATTTGCAGGCAATTCTTATCTTAATATTTTATCACACAGCTCCAGTTAAACCCATAACGCAACAAGCGAATTCACTCGCATTTAAGTTTAGAATTCAGTATCCACCACCACTTTGCATTGTAGTCCGGTAGCAACAGGATCATCAAACCAAAGAGTATAGACTATAAAGACATCTATGTCTAACAATTGATTAAGACCACTTAAGTTCTCGATAACGTATATACCATTCTTCTCCAACAGTCTGTCAGCAGGTTCATGCTCTTTTCCACGGCGTATTCCTGAGCAGTCAATTCCCAAAAAGCGAAGCGGTTGATTCGTAAGCCACTGTATCAACTCATGGGATAACTGCGGATGATCACGAAAATAATCCGCGGTACCATACTTTTCTTTTTCACTTCGACCCGTGTATATGAAAAGAAAAGCATGTTCTGGTATGTGTATATTTTCAATATCAGAGAGGGAGATCTCACGATCTTCTGCAATATCTGATACATCCAAAAGAATACCCGGGCACGTAATGTAGTCTAGCGGGATAACGCTTTTCTCATAGGTATCCAAATGTGTTCCTACATGTCCTGTAGCTATATGGCGGTTTTCCTGTGTGGAGAGCCATTGCTCTATTAAGCACTGATCCACTTGTGTTGTCAAATCATATTTCATAGCGATTCCTCCTGTACTTTGACTTTCAGATAGTTATTGAACTTTTGTAAAAAGTCAAGTATTACTTGTTGCTCCTTTATTGGAACAGAATATAAAAAGGCGATATCTCGTTCTTCCCATTTCGTATGAGCAACCTCATGTTCTTTATACAGAACCTCTCCTTTAGAGGTCAGCCGATAGTAAATTTCTTTTTTATTATCCGGAAGAACATAACGCTCGATAAGACCATCCTGCAGCAAACGCTTAGCCAGCCTTGTAACTGCACCTCGAGTCATAGAAAGAAGCGCAGCGAGTTGCACTCCATTTGGGTGTTCAAGCTTTCCGATCGCTTCAATACAATGCAATTCTGAATTACTATATCGTGAGTTTAAACCACTATTTATAAGATTGCTAAGTATGTCTTGATTGTTATAAAGCTGCGTAAATTGTTGAAGTATTTCCCGCTCCATTTTATATCTCCTTTTTGTTTCCTAGTAAGCAATCTTATAATAACATGTTGAATTATTGTTGTCAAGTCAACAATAATAAATTTAAATGACAAGAACCGTCAGCGCACAAAAACGGGGAACAGGATAAAATATAATCCTGTTCCCCGCTCTCGTCCATTTCATTTTACAATAAAAATGATGCCACTATTTTCTTAAATCCCCATCTCTTCCTTTACACGTCTAAAGCATTCTACTGCAAAATCCAAATCCTCCCTTGTATGGGCGGCGGATATCTGTGTACGGATTCTGGCCTTTCCTTTTGGCACCACCGGATAGCAGAATCCGATGACGTAAACGCCTCGCTCCAGCATCCTTGCTGCAAATTCCACGGCCGTCTTTGCATCATACAGCATAATCGCTACAATCGGATGATCAGTTTCAATAATATCAAAACCTACCTCTTTTATTTTCTCCCTGAAATAACGGGTATTTTCATGAACGCGGTCCCTGTACTCCGTGCTCCGCTCCAGAATTTCAAAAGTCTTTATGGCTCCGCCGGCGATTGCAGGAGCTACGGTATTGGAAAACAGATACGGTCTGCTCTTTTGACGGAGCAAATCCACGATTTCCTGTCTGGCGCTGGTATATCCGCCGCTGGCTCCACCCAGAGCCTTGCCCAGTGTACCGGTGATGATATCCACCCGGCCCATGACGCCGCAGTGTTCCGGTGTACCCTTACCAAGCATTCCCATAAAGCCTACTGCATGGCTGTCATCTACCATCACCAGTGCGTCGTATTTGTCAGCCAGATCACAGATTGCTTTTAAATCAGCCACAATGCCATCCATGGAAAATACACCGTCTGTGGCAATCAGACGTATCCTGGCATCCTGAGAATCCTTTAAGCACTGTTCTAACTCCTCCATATTATTATTGGCATAACGGAAGCGCTTTGCCCTGCATAAACGCACGCCGTCAATGATGCTGGCATGATTTAATGCATCGCTGATCACCGCATCCTCCTCTGTCAGCAATGTTTCAAACAGGCCTCCATTAGCATCGAAACAGGAGGAGTACAAAATCGTATCATCCATGCCCAGGAAGGAAGAGATTTTTGCTTCCAGTTCTTTGTGTATCCCCTGGGTTCCGCAGATGAAACGAACGGAAGACAAGCCGTATCCCCATGTATCATAAGTGGCTTTGGCCGCCTCTATAATCTCCTGGTTGTCTGAAAGTCCAAGATAATTGTTGGCACACATATTGATGACATTTTCTGTCTTCGTAGTATTGATTCTGCTCCTTTGAGGACTTGTGATAATGCGCTCCTCCTTATAAGTTCCGTCTTCTCTCGCCTGTTCCACCGCTTCTTTATAATAGTTTAATGCATTTTTCATATTATCACTTCTCTCCTGTCGTTCATTTTCCATTGTCTGGCTGAATAACCTTATCTATGTTAATTCGTTCGTCCTATCCTCTATTAAATCTTCGTCCAGTCCAGAACTACTTTTCCGCACTGTCCGCTGTTCATTACGTCAAAGCCCTTCTGGAACTCCCGGAAATCAAACTTATGAGTGATGATCTTCTCAATTTCAAGGCCACTGTTTAACATAGCCATCATCTTGTACCAGGTTTCAAATATTTCTCTGCCATAAATTCCCTTTAACTGCAGACAGTTAATCACGATCTTATTCCATGGCACTACGGTATCGCTTCCCTGAAGGCCCAGCACTGCAATCTTGCCGCCGTTGTACATATGGTCAATCATGGAAGTAAACGCCTGGCCATTGCCGGACATCTCTAGTCCGACGTCAAAACCTTCCTCGATATGAAGCTCCCGCATCTTATCATCTAAGTTCTCTCTGGCTACATTGACAGTATGGGCACCGCAGATTTCCCGGGCCAGGTTCAACCGGTAATCATTGACATCGGTGATCACCACATGTTTGGCTCCCACGTGGCGGCAGATCGCTGCAGCCATGATGCCGATAGGACCGGCACCTGTGATCAGCACATCCTCTCCCACCATATCAAAGGACAAAGCGGTATGTACTGCATTGCCCAGAGGATCGAAAGAAGAACATAATTCCTCAGGGATTCCCGGCTCACAGATAATCACATTGGTCTGCGGAATCACCAGATACTGTGCAAATGCACCGTCACGGTTTACCCCTACACCGACGGTATTTTTACAGAGATGACGTTTTCCTGCTTTACAGTTACGGCAGTGTCCACATACGATGTGGCCCTCTCCCGATACGATATCGCCGATTTTATATTCCTTCACAAGACTGCCCACTTCCACGATTTCACCTACAAATTCGTGTCCGATGGTCATCGGCGGTTTTATCGTTTCCTGAGACCACTTATCCCAGTTATGGATATGTAAATCCGTACCGCAGATTGATGTGTAGTGAATCTTGATCTTCACATCATTTTCCCCTGTTTCGGGAATGGGGACCTCTCTAAGCGCCAGCCCACGCGCCGCCTCTTCTTTTACAATTGCATACATCATTCTTTCTTTCATTGTAACCTCCACCTTTCTTATTGCTTTATATGTCTTTGTGAGACGAAAAATGTCTTTTATGCGCAGACATATTTCCATTTAATGTCTCCCCCTCAGGGACATAATAACATGAATGTCGGTAGATTGCAATCCCTTTTCTTATGATTTTCGTTAGGAAATTCAGAGAAAAAAAAGCAAAAAAAATGGCTTCCAAAATGGAAACCATCTCCTTATTTATACGATATCTTTGTACTTATGAGTCATAATCCAGGAAATCTCATGCACATCCAAATTCCTGATATCCAATAGCTTTAAAACGTTCTCAGAAATTCGAAAATTATCGTTTGGAGAACTTAAAAGGATAATTATGAGACATCTCATGCATGCTTGTCAGTTATGTGTTAGTTACCCACAGTTTCTTGCAACAGCCTATAATGCTTCATTGCTCAAATTTCTGTTGAATTAAATAAATTCTTATGATATATTATAGATAGAAAAGGAACAACCGCCCACAAGGGGTTGACCGACTATATGAGGAGCAAAGCCACCCTTAACCGTCCAAAGTTTATAGGGTGGTTTTTGCTATGTACAGCTACTTACAAAACGTAAAAACGAATGTAAGTAATGCCAAAAGGAACAGACCAAAGGTCATTAAATCCTTAAAATCAAAACGATTTTTCATAGGCATCACCCCCATTCTTTTAGAATGAGGTCAACACACCCTGCAACACGATTGTCCTTGTGCATATTCTATCATACGGATTCCTTCCTTACAATCAATAATTTTTCTATTTCGTATATCTTTTTGTTTGTTAGTTACCTGTTAGTAACGTGTAAGTTACCTCTAAATTTTGATACCATTTCAAGCATTCCTTGTTATTTCAGCAAATAAGAAAACCCCGAAAACATAATGTTTTTCGGGGTTCTGCTGTAATTCGATTTTCTGTCTGCTTATCTCTTTGAGAACTGTGGAGCACGACGAGCTGCTTTTAAGCCGTACTTCTTTCTTTCTTTCATTCTTGGATCTCTTGTTAAGAAGCCTGCCTTCTTAAGAATCGGGCGATACTCAACATCTGCCTGAAGCAGAGCTCTTGAAATACCGTGTCTGATTGCACCGGCCTGTCCAGTGAATCCACCGCCGTGAACGTTAACCATAATGTCAAACTTATCAACTGTCTCTGTAGCAACTAACGGCTGACGAACAACAAGCTTTAATGTTTCAAGACCTAAATACTGGTCGATATCTCTCTTATTGATAGTGATCTTACCTGTACCTGGTACTAAATATACTCTAGCGATAGACTTTTTTCTTCTACCTGTTCCGTAAAATTTTGCATTAGCCATGATAACTTCCTCCTTTCAGCACCTCTGATTAAAATTTGAACTCTAAAACTTCTGGTTTCTGAGCTGCATGACTATGCTCTGCACCTGCATATACGTGAAGTTTTGTTATCATGCTTCTTCCTAAAGGTCCCTTGGGAAGCATACCCTTAACAGCCAGTTCAATAACTTTTTCAGGCTTTTTAGCCATCATTTCTCTTAAAGTTGTTTCTCTCATACCACCAACATACTCAGAGTGGTTATAGTAGATCTTCTGATCTAATTTCTTGCCGGTTACGGCAATCTTATCTGCATTTACAACGATCACATAATCACCGCAATCCATATGCGGTGTGTAGATCGGTTTATTCTTACCTCTTAATACTTTAGCTACTTCTGAAGCCAAACGTCCTAATGTATATCCTGTAGCATCAACTACGTACCATTTTCTTTCAATTGTTGCTGGACTAGCCATAAAAGTCTTCATTGGACAACCTCCTGTAAATTATGGTTTTTTAAGCATAACTATATTGCAAAATGCTCACTCCGGGGCTTTGGCTGAACATTTTCGTCTAACGTCACAGTTATACATTATATTACATTCAGCCGGATGTGTCAACCTCTTTTCCCATAAAATCAAGGTTTTTCGGCCTATTTTTGTGTCACGTACCATCCCTTGCTTTCAGGATCAGCCTGAAAAATATAAAATCCATAGGGCTTTCCCAAAATGATCCTTCCATCCATCTCCTCGTCTCGAACAAAAATGGTTTTTGCACCATTTTGAACTGCCTGATGGACCACACGGATCAAAAGTCTTTCAAAATCCTCTTCCCTGCACCGGTGAATGTGAAGCCAGGCTTTTCCTTCCGAAACAATCTTATCCTGGGAAAGAGTATAGCTCCATTCCTTATTCTCTCTCTGGATCTGATTTTTAAGTTCTGTTTCATAATCAAGGCTTATCAGGGAAAGTCCCTTTGCCACAGCCTTTGGCCCTGCCACATTCCGGTCCCTGGCATCAAGAATCTTTTCCACATGTGCCGGCGGATACGCCCCCATGCCGACCTTCATTAACGTACCTGCAATGATCCGCACCATGTTATACAGGAAACCGCTGCCCTTAATGCGGATTGTAATGAGATCCCCGGTCTTTTCAATGTCCAGGCTATAAATGGTACGTACGGTCTCTTCCGCCTGCCCACGGGCCGTACAGAAGCTTTTAAAATCATGTTCTCCCACCAGATAGGCCCCGCCTTCCCGCATCCGCTCCACATCCAGGGGAAAATAGCAGAAATAGCTGTAAAGCCTCATGGTTGGTACTTCAATTTTCCGGTTCATGATTTTATATTCATAAGTTTTAACACAGTTCTGCTTTCTCGGATGATAATCCGGTGCCACCTCCTCAGACTGTAAGATCCGGATATCATCCGGCAGCCTCTGATTTAAGGCAAAGCATATTTTATCGGCAGGCATCCGGTTCTCCGTATCAAAGACCGCCACATTTCCCTCCGAGTGAACCCCGGAATCGGTTCTGCTGGCCCCGATTACGGTTACTGGCTCCTTTAAAAGATCCGTCAGTTTCCTGTTAAGTACCTCCTCTATTGTGATCCCGTTATTCTGAATCTGCCAGCCGCAGTAATTGGTGCCGTCATAGGCCACAATCATTTTAACCCGTTTCATACATCCTCCTATTTTATGGGGGCCTTAACCCATGATTCGAAGTCCAGTGATAGCGGCCAGATATACCAGACACACCAGATAGGCGATCCCGTCCTGTTTTCCATACCGAAGAGGCTTCATTTTAGTCCTTCCTTCTCCGCCCCGGTAGCATCTGGCCTCCATAGCCATTGCCAGGTCCGTAGCACGGCGGAATGCGGAAATAAATAAGGGTACCAGAAGAGGAATCATATTCTTTGCCTTCTGAATCAGATTCCCTGTTTCAAAATCAGCACCCCTGGCCATCTGAGCCTTCATGATCTTATCGGTTTCTTCCACAAGGATCGGAATGAATCTTAAAGCAATGGACATCATCATGGATACCTCATGGACCGGAACTCCCGCCTTCTTTAAAAACCCAAGGCTCTTTTCCAGACCATCGGTCAGCTGGTTCGGTGTGGTGGTGAGAGTCATGATAGAAGAGCCAACCACCAGGTAAATGAGCCGGACTCCCATGAAGGACGCCGTTTTCACACCTTCCCTTGTCAATTTTAAAAATCCCAGCTGGAAGATGGGTTCTCCAGGAGTCAGGAATAAATTAAAGCTGACGCTGATGAGCAGAAGAAACACAATCGCCTTTAACCCGCGTACCATGAATTTAAAGGGAACCTGGCTTAAACGGATCGATGTGATCAGAAAAAAAGTGGCGATCAAATACGCCCATATGTCATTTGCAATAAAGAGGGATATAATAAAAACCATAGTCCCAAACAGCTTTGTCCGGGGATCCAGCCTATGAAGCTTTGAATCCACCGGATAATACTGCCCTAAAGTAATATCTTTCAGCATAATATCTCCCGATCTATTTTTCAAGAAGCCGTAAAATCTCATCTCTGGCTTCTTCTACGGTTGTAACGTTATCATCAACAGGAACTCCGTGGTCCTGCAGCGAATGGACCACATAGGTGATCTTAGGAGCCGCAAGGCCGATCGCTTCCAGCTCCTTGTAATGCTTAAATACTTCCTTCGGAGTATCATCAAACACCTTTTCCCCTTGATTCATAACCAGAATCCGGTCCACATACCGGGCAATGTCCTCCATGCTGTGGGAAACCAGAATGATGGTCATATTCCTTTCCTTATGAAGCCGCGCAATCTGGTCCAGGATTTCGTCTCTTCCCCTTGGATCCAGGCCTGCAGTAGGTTCATCCAGTATGAGCACCTCCGGCTCCATGGCCAGAACTCCTGCAATGGCCACCCGCCTTTTCTGCCCTCCGGAAAGTTCAAAAGGCGAACGGGAATAAAAGCTTTCGTCAAGCCCCACCATTGTGAGTGCTTCCCTTGCCCTTTTCTCGGCATCCTCCCTGGAAAGACCCTGATTCTTTGGACCAAAGCAAACGTCTGTAAACACATTGATCTCAAAAAGCTGATGCTCCGGATACTGGAATACAAGTCCAACCTTGCTTCTTAAGGCCCGCATATTGTATCCTTCCTCATAAATGTTTCTTCCATTATAATAGATGGTGCCATCAGTGGCTTTCATCAATCCGTTTAAGTGCTGGATCAGGGTCGACTTCCCGGAACCTGTATGCCCGATAAGGCCGACAAATTCCCCATCGTTTATTTCCAGATTCACGTCCTTTAGCGCACGCTGCTCAAAGGCTGTTCCAGGCCCATAAACATAATTCAAATGCTCTGCTCTAATTGCCATCCTTTACTCCATTCCCTAGTGTCACCTTTCCAGGAAAACGCTCTGCAAATTTTGGCAGAAGGTTTTCCATCAGTTCTTCCAGTGTCAGTATCCCATCCGGTAAGTCTACCCCATTCTTTTGCAGTTCATAGGCCAGCTCTGTTACCTGGGGAACATCCAGGCGGTAGGATTTAAGCTCCTCGACCCTTGAAAAAATTTCCTTTGGAGTTCCGTCCATGACCACCTTACCGTTATCCATGACAATGACCCGGTCTGCATCTATGACCTCTTCCATATAATGAGTAATCAGCAGGACCGTGATTCCTTCCTTCCTATTTAATTCCCTGACCGTCTTCACAACTTCCTTCCGGCCGTTAGGATCCAGCATGGCTGTAGGCTCGTCCAAAACAATGCACTGGGGCCGCATTGCCATAACGCCGGCTATGGCAACCCTTTGCTTCTGGCCACCGGAAAGCCGATTAGGGGATTTTAAGCGAAATGCAGCCATTCCAACACTCTCCAGACTCTCATTCACCCGCTTCCATATCTCCTCCGTAGGAACTCCCAGATTTTCAGGACCAAACCCTACATCTTCCTCTACGATATTTCCGATAATCTGATTATCCGGGTTCTGGAATACCATTCCGGTCCTTTTCCGAACTTCCCATAAATTATCTTCCACGGAAGTGTCCATTCCCTGAATCCACACGGTTCCCTCCGTAGGTAGGAGAATCGCATCTAACTGCTTTGCAAAGGTTGACTTACCGGAACCGTTGTGTCCAAGAATGGCTACAAACTGCCCCGCCTTAATATCCAAACTGACGCCGTCAATGGCACGTTTAATCTCTTCAATGTTTTCTTCCTCATCTCTTCTGATATAATCAAATATCAGTTTCGAGGTTTTTATTATTCCCATAGTAGACCTTTCTCTGATAAACTCAAACATACATATGCCACATAATTTTAGATGAATATTTCATAACAGTCAAGCATAGACGCAAATCTTTTGTAAATTCAGTGGTGAAAAAGACAGTAAAATGAAGTGATTGAAACCTTTTCTTTATATCCAGAGATAAAAAAATGGCACAGATGCAGTCATCTGTGCCATTTTTTATTACGGAACCCAAAGTCCGGAAGCGTCAATATGGTAAATACCGTCAACCTTCGTATTCACCGCCAGGCTGCCGTCGCTATAAAGATAATACCACTTTCCAGGCTGCGGCTGTATCCAGCCGATAGCCATGTCTCCGTCGGAGTTTAAATAATACCACTTACCGTTTATTTGCTGCCAGCCTGTCATCATCTGGGCGTTAGCTCCCATATAATACCACTTATCGCCTATTAACTGCCAGCCAACAACTGCGTAGCCATCCTTGTTAAAATAATACCATTTTCCGCTGACCATTTTCCATTGACCGACAACGTAATTTCCGTCCTCGCCCCGGTATTTTTTTCCGTTCTGATACTCTGCCCAGGTTCCTGAAGTATCACCAAGCTCCTGTACCACGGAATCATCAGAGGTGGTCACTTCTCCTTCTTTTAAATAATCTTCTTCAGAAGAATCTTTTAGGATCGCCTTTACGGTATAGAAGTATTTATAACCTCCATCCATATACTGCAAAAGATCCACAGAAGTAGATGAGGTAGTCAGGCTCTTGACCCAGATTCCGCCTTCCCGGTACAGGATCACCTGGTACCTGGATGCGAAAGGAACCTTTTTCCAGGAAGCTTTCGTCTTTGCATTGTCGCTCCAACCTGCCTCTTTCGGGCTTTCCAGCATTGCTACCGGAACGTAGGAAACCTTTATTTCGGTTACACCATCTTCTGCCTTTACAGAAACCAGGCCTCCACCATAAATCGTGCAATCAGATCTGGTAAACGTGCCGTCTACTCTTATGATGCCGGTGATCTTCTTACCTGGAACCCAATCGTCTACATCCTCCTTGCTCCATTCCGGATTTACTTCAGAATAGTTGACGGTTACAGTCGGAACCTGAGTCCCTTCCGTCCAGCTGCTTTTACTTCCATTATCCAGGCGGATCTTCAAGCTTCCGGAAGCCGGGACTGTCATCCCAGTTCCCAGAACCATGAAAGCGCATAAAAGCACCAGCCACTTCCTTTTCCCCTGCATCCACTTCATTGTATCTACTTCCTTTCCTGATATTACTTACGCCAGATACCATTGCCGTCTACCGGAAAGCCACTGATGGTAGTATTGACAGCCTTTGAGCCTTCACCTGGATAGAAGTAGTACCAATTTCCATCTACCTGCCTCCAGCCTTCCTGCATAGCTCCGGTGGAATCCGTATAATACCATTTATTATTGTAATTAACCCAGCCAGTGATCATGGCTCCCTCTACTCCACTTGTCGTAGATTGATTTAAATAATACCATTTGTTATTGGAAACAACCCAGCCCGTTGTCATCGCACCATCGCTGTTTAAGAAATACCATATATTATTCCTCTGCTGCCAGCCGGTGACCATACCTCCGTTTGAATCAAATAAATACCACTTATTATTGATTTTAGCCCAGTTGTTCTTCTGATAGGTTCCATCTGGATATCGGTAATACCAGATGTTTCCGGTCTTGATCCAGCCGACTTGGCCGTTTGCTACCGCACTGTTATCCTGGCCGCTACCATCTGATACCTTTTCCTGGGGCAGGTATACTTCGCCAGATTCCGTCCATTCACTGTTCTTACCATATTTCTGCTCGCTCTCCGTATAAGGTACGGTACGAACCTTAAAGCTATAGGTGCCTGCCTTTGTCATATAAGGAAAGAAGTTATAAGTGGTAGCCTTCAGCTTCTCCACCTTTTTTATAATACTGCTTCCCCGGTATAGATAAACATCATAGGCGCCTGAACTATTATCTACAGAGCTCCACTTGGCAGTGCCGTATCCGGAATCTCTCCAATCAGCATCCTGGGGTGATTCATAAGTTCCCTTTACAGGCTTAAAGGTAAATGTGACATACAGAGTATCTGATCCTGAGCGGCTGGAAGAAACATAGGTTCCTCCTTTAATTGATACATTACTGGACTGATAACCACCCTTAAAAGCATACTCATCGGAGTTTGTTGCCCTTAAAGTCACCTTCATCTTTGGTTCAGAACCAACCTTCATTTCCTTCGTATCAGATGTGATCCAGTCCAAATCCGTTACTTCGTATCTATCGTTGTTGGCATAAACGTAATTCCCTGTACCTTCGTTAGTCTTAAAACTGCTCTCTGATGGCAGCGTATCCCCTGAGGCAAGCTCCTCTAATCCTGCGTAAATGGTCACTGATGTTATGGTCTTTACTGCAGCCAGAGATTCAAATGGGATGCTGAGTCCCAGCAGGCTTACCATAGAAGCCATTGCAGCTAACCGTTTAAAAAGTCTCATAAAAAAAACCTCCCACTATAAATTAACGTAATTTGACAAAACAGTCATCTACTTCTACTACTGACATTATATCCCTAAAAGCAATTATCCGTCAACTTACGATATTCTTTCTTTATTCTTGCATTTCTGTATGGATTAGCAGTAAAACAAAAAAATCCCGATATTGGAGGTGCTCCAATACTGGGTTGGGGGGTGCAGTGCAAGCTGGCGGGTCGTTGAGTCCGCAGTGCAAGTTGGCAAAATTTTGGATTTGCCAGCTCACGGGCATTCGCCCTATGAAGAAAGGTTCGATAAGATTTTCTTATGTGCAAGCACAACGAAAATTTTATCGAACCTTTCTTCAGCACTGCTCATTGCTTTCGTGGATTATACCAGTTCAAGCACGACTGCCATAGCTCCGTCACCCTTACGCTGGCCGATCTTAACGATACGTGTGTAACCACCGTTGCGGGATACGTACTTTGGTGCAACTTCTTCAAACAGTTTCTTTGGCAGATCAACAGATTTTGTATTTTTCTTTCTTCCAGCAGCCTGTGCAGGAACTTCTGTTACATCGTAAAGAACCTTTAACATCTGTCTTCTTGCGTGAAGTCTGGAAGGAAGGTCTTTCTTGATCTCTTTCTCTACTTCATCGTATACGGTAACTTTCTTGCCGTTAACAACTTCTTTTACTCTCTTGCCGTCTTTATCTTTACGTGCAACCTTTGCAGTAACCTTAACAGTCTCAAAGTTGTCTTTCTCTTTTACCGCTAAAGCGATGAGGCCTTCAGCCAC
Organism: Lacrimispora sphenoides; assembly: GCF_900105215.1. Lineage (NCBI taxonomy): Bacteria > Bacillati > Bacillota > Clostridia > Lachnospirales > Lachnospiraceae > Lacrimispora > Lacrimispora sphenoides. Next base: position 647,940 of record NZ_FOIP01000001.1, read on the forward strand.
CTTGCGGATTTCTTTTGCTCTTGCCTCTGTTGTCACGATTTTGCCATTATATAATAATGCAGTTACCTGGCTTCTGATTAATGCTTTTCTCTGGCTGGAAGTTTTTCCCAGCTTTCTATATCCTGCCATTTTAATATTCCTCCATTTGTGGAACACAGGTACATGCTTCTTCGGACTTACTGTACCGGCGCTTAATCTCCATAAATTACATGCTTCAAGCGGTCCAGTTATACACCGGCATCATCGCTTGGGTTAAGCTGCAAGCCTAACTCTTTTAATTTAGCCAACACTTCTTCTAAAGACTTGCGGCCCAGGTTACGAACCTTCATCATATCCTCAGAGGTACGGTTACACAGTTCTTCTACTGTATTGATGCCGGCTCTCTTCAGACAGTTGTATGAACGGACGGAAAGCTCCAGTTCATCAATGTTCATTTCCAGAACCTTTTCCTTTTCATTATCCTCTTTTTCCACCATAACTTCTGCAGTCTTGGCGTTCTCAGATAAATCAATGAACAGGTTTAAGTGCTCGCTGAGCACCTTAGCGGCAAGGCTGACCGCTTCATCCGGTGCCGAAGTACCGTTTGTAAAAACATCTAATGTCAGCTTATCATAATCGGTAACCTGACCTACTCGGGTGTTTTCTACCGTCATGTTGACGCGCTCGACTGGTGTATAGATAGAATCAACGGCAATCACGCCAATCGGTAAATCTTCACTCTTATTCTTGTCTGCGCTTACATAGCCACGGCCCTTAGTGATAGTAAGTTCCATATAGAACTTGCTGTCCGTGCCGCCGCTGAGAGTTGCAATGATCTGTTCCGGATTCATGACCTCAATATCCGGATCCGCCTGAATGTCCGCAGCCGTAATAACGCCTTCGCCTTCAAACTCAATGTATGCAACCTTAGCTTCGTTGGTATCGCTATTATTCTTAATAGATAAGCTCTTGATGTTCATGATGATCTCAGTCACATCTTCCTTAACTCCTGGAATAGAACTGAATTCATGCAAAACGCCGTCGATTTTTACCTGACTTACTGCAGCGCCCGGTAAGGAAGAAAGCATGATTCTTCTCAAGGAATTTCCTAAAGTCGTGCCATAACCTCTTTCAAGCGGTTCAACTACAAATTTGCCATATTTCTTGTCTTCTGAGATTTCAGCAATCTCAATGTTTGGTTTTTCAAAATCGAACACTAATAGCCCCTCCTTTTGGGTATTTTGTATCGAGGGTCTTATACTCAAACCTTGCCCAGGGGGAACCCCTGGGCGAAAGCCGGCTTCAATCAACAGACTTTCAATTATTTGGAGTACAACTCGACGATAAGCATTTCATTCACCGGAACATCAATCTCATCTCTTGTTGGTAACTCTTTAACAGTACCACGTAAATTCTCATGGTCAACATCAAGCCATGCCGGAACCATACGTCCAGCGGTTGATTCCTGAACACTTTTGAATCTTGCATTGGCTTTGCATTTCTCTTTAACTTCGATCACATCTCCAGCCTTAATTAAATAGGAAGGAATGTTTACGCATTTGCCGTTTACAAGAATGCTCTTGTGGTCAACCATCTGTCTGGTCTCTCTTCTTGTTCTTCCGAATCCCATACGGAATACTACATTGTCAAGTCTTCTCTCAAGAAGGATCATCAGGTTTTCACCCACAAGACCATTCATTCTGGAAGCCTTCGCATAGTAGTTACGGAAAGGTTTCTCAAGAACTCCGTAGATGAATTTGGCTTTCTGCTTTTCTCTAAGCTGAATGCCGTACTCACTCATCTTTCTGTTAGCTCTTTTTAATTCTCTGTTTGATTTTTTATCTATTCCTAAATAGATTGGATCAAGACCAAGGGATCTACATCTTTTAAGAACAGGAACTCTATCAACTGCCACTGTAATTACCTCCTAATTAGACTCTTCTACGTTTTGGTGGACGACAACCGTTATGTGGAACCGGGGTTACATCCTTAATGCTGGTTACCTCTAATCCGCATGCCTGAAGTGCGCGAATAGCTGCTTCACGGCCTGAACCAGGACCTTTAACCATAACGTCTACTGATTTTAAACCATGTATAAGAGCTGCCTTAGTAGCAGTTTCTGCCGCCATCTGAGCTGCATATGGAGTAGATTTCCTTGAACCTCTGAAGCCAAGACCACCAGCACTTGCCCAGGATAATGCATTACCCTGTGTATCTGTTAATGTCACGATCGTGTTATTAAAAGATGACTGGATATGTGCTTGTCCGCGTTCAACGTTTTTCTTTACGCGCTTTTTTGTCACTTTTTTAGTAGTGGACACTTTTTTAGCCATTTTAAACTAACCTACTTTCTTTTTACTTGCATCTGAATCCTGTTATTCCTGTTTTTAAAACATGTAACGTGATTCGCTGTTGTTGGATAATGAAGTTCTTTCACACTGATCTGGTGAGATAACTCACTAAATGTTCAATGCTTATTTCTTCTTGTTTGCTACAGTCTTTCTAGGACCCTTACGAGTTCTTGCGTTGGTCTTTGTCTTCTGACCACGAACTGGCAGGCTCTTTCTATGACGGATTCCACGGTAGCATCCGATTTCCTGAAGTCTCTTGATGTTCATAGCGATCTCTCTACGTAAATCACCTTCAACAATCTGAGAATCAGTAATTACTGATGAAATTCTTTTTACTTCGTCGTCTGTTAAGTCCTTAACACGAGTATCAGGACTAACGCCAGCCTCTGTCAGGATGCGGTTTGAACTTGTTCTGCCGATACCGTAGATATAGGTCAAGCCGATCTCAACACGTTTTTCTCTTGGTAAATCAACACCTGAAATACGAGCCATTTGTGTATTACACCTCCATTATTTTTTTTAACCTTGTCTCTGCTTATGCTTAGGATTTTCACAGATTACTCTGATACTGCCTTTTCTCTTAATGATTTTGCATTTTTCGCAAATCGGTTTGACTGATGATCTAACCTTCACAGCAATTCTCCTTTCCGTTATGCGCCCTTTCACATGAAGCACTTGCCGTCTATTAAAAGACGTTTCCGCGCGAAAGCGCTCCCCCGCACCCGGCCGGCTCTGTTACGAGCCTGGTGGCGATGGAGCTCTTTTTGGAAAGAGCCTTCTGAGTATACCCGCAGTGTGTTTTATCGTAAAACCAGTGCTGCCCATAAGGGCATAATACACCCAGTATTTCAACAAAGTCGCTATAGCATTATAACACTGTTTATTTTAAAATGCAAGCACTTTTTCCTATATATTTATTAACCCTTTACCCTGGTGTGTCGCACTAGGGAAACAGGCAGTGTTTAATAAAACAGCGCCTTATTTGTCTCTCCAGATGATCCTTCCCTTGCTTAAATCATAAGGGGACATCTCAATGGTTACTTTATCTCCCGGTAAAATACGAATGTAGTTCATGCGAAGTTTTCCGCTGATGTGAGCAAGTACCTGATGGCCATTCTCCAGTTCTACCTGGAACATGGCGTTGGGAAGCTTCTCCACAACGGTTCCTTCAATTTCAATAACATCTGCTTTTGACATAAAGCTTACCTCCTAACAACCTGTTCTTCTCTTTTGAAACATCTGATGAAATGTTTGATTTCTTCATCGGTGACTAATTTATTTTCCCGGATCTTTACTCCGGGTGAATGCTTCTCCCATAAAAGGGCTTCCACATGCTTTTTCTTTTTCTTCTTCGGGCAGTTTAAACGTCTGCTTTTTCCGTCCACCAGATATATATATTCGCCTTCCTCCCGCAATATGAAGAAATAACCGCCTTTATCATGACCCGCCGCAGATTTTACAAATGCTCCGGTAGTTAATTTCATGGGCATTTCCTCAGCGGTCACAGGAAACCAGACTAAGAATCTCCGGTTCACCCTCTGTAATCAGCACGGTATTTTCATAGTGAGCGGAAAGGCTGCCATCCTCTGTTACTACGGTCCAGTCATCATCAAGCCATACGACCTCCGGTGTTCCCCCATTGATCATGGGTTCGATGGCCAGGGTCATTCCCGGCTTTAATTTGATTCCCCGTCTTTTCTGTGCAAAGTTCGGCACCTCCGGCTCCTCATGGAGATGAGAACCGATTCCATGGCCTACCAGATCCCGTACAACTCCAAATCCAAATTTTTCTGCATGGATCTGGATTGCAGCAGATATATCATTCAGATGATTGCCAGATTTTGCAAATTTAATCCCTTCAAAGAAACATTGTCTTGTCACTTCTATGAGCTGCCCTGCGAAAGGAGTGATCTCCCCGATTCCGTAAGTCCTTGCCGCATCGGAATGATATCCTTTGTAAATAACCCCGGCATCCAGGCTTACGATATCGCCCTCCATTAAAATCCGTTTCTTACTTGGAATCCCATGAACCACTTCATCGTTTACAGAAACGCAGATGGAGGCAGGATATCCGTTATAGTTCAGGAAAGAGGGCTTACAGCCGTAGCTCCTTATGATTTCTTCTCCCAGATGATCAATATCCCAGGTTGTCATTCCCGGCTTCAAGGCTTTTGAAAGCTCTTCATGAGTTTTACTAAGAATCTTTCCTGCCTCTCTCATAAGTTCTATCTCTCTTGCAGATTTAATCGTAACTGACATAAACTATGCTCCTAATAGGTCAGCGATGTCCGAGAACACCTTGTTTAATTCCTGAGTTCCATCAATATTCACCAGCACACCAGCTTCCTTATAATATTCGATCAGAGGCTTTGTCTGATCATGGTAAACCGACAAACGCTTTTTAACAGTTTCCGGCTTATCGTCATCCCGCAAAACAAGCCCTGCTCCACACACGTTGCATACATCGGGAACCCTGCTTGGATTATACACAATATGATATGTAGCTCCGCAGGCAATGCAAGCACGACGGCCTGCCATTCTGTCTATAATTATCTCATCCGGTACATCCACATTAATCGCAAAGTCAATCTTCTGTCCCATATCAGAAAGCGCCTTTTTAAGGCTTTCCGCCTGGGGAATGGTTCTTGGAAAACCATCCAGTACGTATCCGTTTTCACAGTCATCACTTTGAATACGTTCCATCAGCATGCCAATGGTCAGTTCATCCGGCACAAGAGTGCCCTGATCCATGTATTCCTTTGCCTTCCTGCCTAACTCTGTTCCCTCTTTAATATTGGAGCGGAAAATATCTCCAGTAGAAATATGGGGAATCTGATACTTTTCAGCAATTTTTTTTGCCTGGGTACCTTTGCCGGCACCAGGAGCACCTAACATGATAATTCTCATAAACAGTCCCTCCCTTGCTTCCTTAAGGTTAAATAACACAAATTCCAAGAGAAACACGCCGTGCGTGTTTCTCTTGGTTTGTCCTCTAATCGTTTAAAAACCCTTTATAATAGCGCACAAGCATCTGAGATTCAATCGCCTTCAACGTCTCTAAGACTACACTGACGATGATGATTAAAGATGTACCTCCAAAGGATAAACGGCTTACATTAAATAAACCGGAAACCATGATCGGAATAATACAGATGATCGTCAAGCCGCATGCGCCTATAAATACGATATAGTTCAAAATGGAATTGAGATAATCACTGGTTGGTTTTCCTGGACGGATGCCCGGGATAAAGCCACCGGACTTTTTCATGTTATTCGCAACTTCAAGCGGGTTAAACGTAATTGATGTATAAAAATAAGCGAACACAATGATAAGAGCCACGTAGACGAGCATACCGATGGTATATAACGGTCTTTCCGGTTTAAACCAGCTTGAAGAATTCAGTGCCGATAAAATGTGGCCTCCAATGCTGTTGTAGTTAATATTGGCCCCAAAGAACTGGGAAATCACTACCGGGAACGACATAATGGAGGAAGCGAAGATAACCGGGATAACGCCGGCTGTATTCACCTTTAACGGAATGTTGGTGGCTTGACCGCCGACCATCTTCCGTCCCTGCATCTTTTTCGAATACTGAACAGGAATTCTTCTCTCACCATTCTGAAGGATAACAACAAATATTACAATCGCTGCGATAACAGCAACGATAATAATGGCTGCAATTGCAGCTACGGCAACCGATTTTCCAGACATGAATCTGGTATATAAGGTTGACATATCCGAAGGAAAGCTGGAAATGATGTTAAAGGTCAAAACAATGGATATACCATTTCCCACACCTTTTTCCGTAATTCGCTCACCGATCCACATCAGAAGAGCACTTCCTGCAGTCATAGTTGCAACAGCAATAATAATACTTAATACATTAAATTCTCTTAACAGCCCCTGGCCGCCGAATCCAATCGCCATAGCGACGGACTCGATTAAAGCCAGACCAACTGTTACGTAACGGGTGTATTCTGCAATCTTCTTTCTGCCATCTTCCCCATCCCGCTGCATTTCCTCAAGCTTTGGAATCGCTATGGTTAAAAGCTGCATGATGATGGAAGATGTGATGTAAGGGGTAATGCTTAAGGCAAATACGGACATATTGGTAAAAGAGCTACCAGTCATTGCGTTGAAAAATCCAAACGCATCGTTATTCTGCCGAGCAAAAAAATCTTTAAAAAAGCTTGTTTCAACTCCTGGAATCGGCAATTGAGAACCGATTCTAGTAACCACCAGCATCATGAATGTAAAGATAAGTTTCTTTCTTACATCCTTGATCTTGAATGCATTACGGAGTGTTTTTAACATATTAGATCACCTCGCAGGTTCCACCTAAAGCCTCGATTTTGGTTTTTGCGCCTTCGCTGAAAGCATCTACCTTTACTGTAAGCTTTTTGGTTAATTCTCCATTTCCAAGGATCTTAACACCGTCACGCGGATTCTTAACGATACCGCTCTCTAACAAAGTTTCAACAGTAACAACTGTACCATTGTCAAAACACTCTAAAGCGCCTACATTGATACCGATAATAATTTTAGTATTTCTATTGGTAAAGCCTCTCTTAGGAATACGTCTGTATAAAGGCATCTGACCACCTTCAAAACCTGGTCTAGTTGCACCGGAACGTGCTTTCTGTCCTTTATGACCCTTACCTGCTGTCTTGCCGTTTCCTGAACCATGACCGCGGCCTCTTCTGAAGTTGTCGCTGTGTTTGGAACCTAACGCAGGCTGTAAATTTGATAAATCCATCGCTTGCACCTCCTTACTGTATTCTCTTAAATCTCTTCAACTTTTACTAAATGACGCACGTTTGCGATCATACCTCTAACCGCGTTATTATCCGGCATCTCAACTGTTTTATGAAGCTTCTTTAAGCCTAATGCTAAAACGGTTGCTTTATGCTTCGGAACTGCGCCGATCGGGGATTTCACCAATGTGATTTTTAATTTATCTGCCATTTTCATATCCTCCTTAGCCTAAAATCTCTTCTACAGATTTACCGCGAAGCTTTGCAACTTCCTCAGGAGTTTTTAAACGGGTTAATCCCTCAATTGTAGCTAAAACTACATTGGTCTTATTATTAGAACCTAAGGACTTAGAATGGATATTCTTAATACCTGCAAGTTCTAAAACCGCACGTGCAGGACCTCCTGCAATAACTCCTGTACCTTCATTAGCTCTCTTAAGAAGTACAGATGCACTTCCGAATTTTCCGATTAAGTCATGAGGAATACTTTTGTTCTCATCGATAGGAATAGCAACCATATTCTTAACAGCAGCCTCTTTTCCTTTACGGATTGCTTCTGGAACTTCACCGGCTTTGCCAAGACCCGCACCTACGTGGCCATTGCCATCACCTACGACTACTAAAGCAGAGAATCTCATGGTACGTCCACCCTTAACGGTTTTAGATACGCGCTTGATAGCAACTACTCTGTCGTTTAATTCTAACTGATTTGCATCAAAAATTGTACGTTTCACGCTGTCATTCTCCTCTCTACTTAGAATTCCAGACCAGCTTCTCTGGCTGCGTCTGCTAATGCCTGAATCTTACCATGATATATAAAACCGCCTCTGTCAAAGACAACTCCCTTAATTCCTTTTTCAAGGGCTCTCTTTGCTACTACGGTACCTACATATGCTGCAGCATCAACGTTGTTAGTTTTCTCTAATTCTGCCTTTACTTCTTTTTCTACTGTAGAAGCAGCGACTAAAGTCTTACCAACTGTATCGTCAATAATTTGAGCATACACATGATTATTGCTTCTAAACACAGCTAAACGCGGTCTTTCTGCAGTGCCTGCAAAACGGTTACGTATTCTGTTGTGCTTTTTAACGCGAACTTCGCTTCTTGACTGTTTGCTAACCATCTTTACACTCTCCTTAATTATTTCTTACCAGTCTTACCAACTTTACGTCTGATAACTTCGTCAGCATACTTGATACCCTTGCCCTTATACGGTTCAGGTCTTCTCTTATCTCTGATTTCAGCAGCGTACTGGCCAACTTTTTCTTTATCGATACCTTTAATAATGATGACGTTCTGGCCTTCCATGGTAGCTTCGATACCTTCAGGATCTTCCATTTCTACCGGGTGGGAATAGCCAAGAGAAAGAACCAGCTTCTTGCCCTGCTTCTGTGCTCTGTAACCAACACCATTGATTTCCAGCTTCTTCTCATAGCCGTTAGTAACACCAACAACCATGTTGTTTACTAATGTTCTTGTCAGACCGTGTAAAGATTTCATCTTCTTTAAATCGTTCGGTCTTGAAACAACGATATGACCATCTTCTTCTTTGATTGTCATCTCAGATGGTAACACTCTTTCAAGAGTTCCCTTAGGACCTTTTACAGTCACTTTATTATTTTCTGCGATTGTAACAGTTACGCCTGCCGGAATCGCGATAGGCATTCTTCCTATACGTGACATGCCGTTTACCTCCTTAAATTTTCGGAAGAAGCTCTGCGCTTCTTCTGTTTTCAGATGCTTCTCTTAATTACCAAACAAATGCCAGTACTTCTCCGCCGATGCCAATGGTACGTGCATCTTTATCGGTAATAACGCCCTGGTTTGTGGAGATGATAGCAGTTCCTAAACCGCCAAGTACTTTTGGTAACTCTTCCTTGTTTGCGTATACACGTAAACCAGGCTTGGAGATTCTCTTAATTCCTGTAATGATTTTCTCATTTTTATCTTTACCGTATTTTAAGGTGATCCGGATTGTCTGGAATGCACCGTCTTCTACGAGATCGTATTTCTTAATGTAGCCCTCTTTTACAAGGATATCAGCAATAGCTAATTTCATCTTAGATGAAGGTACATCTACTGTATCATGTTTTGCAGTATTTGCATTACGGATTCTTGTAAGCATATCTGCGATTGGATCGCTCATAGTCATTTTGAAATTGCCTCCTTCCTTATTTTACCAGCTTGCTTTTTTAACGCCTGGGATCTGGCCCTTGTATGCTAATTCACGGAAGCAGATTCTGCAGATTCCGTATTTTCTCAAATAAGCATGTGGACGACCACAGATTCTGCAACGATTGTATTCTCTTGAGGAGAACTTTGCAGGTCTCTGCTGTTTGATCTTCATTGAAGTCTTAGCCATGGATTATTCCTCCTACTATTTTGCAAATGGCATATTGAATAATGTCAAAAGTTCACGGGCTTCTTCGTCTGTCTTAGCGGTAGTAACGAAAATAACGTCCATACCTCTTACCTTGTCAACTTTATCGTACTCAATTTCAGGGAAAATAAGCTGTTCCTTGATACCAAGAGCATAGTTCCCTCTGCCGTCAAATGCATTAGGATTTACTCCTCTGAAGTCACGTACACGAGGAAGTGCAAGGTTGATCAGGCGGTCAGCAAATTCATACATTCTCTCACCGCGTAAAGTTACTTTACATCCGATCGCCATACCTTCTCTGAGCTTGAAGTTAGCAATTGATTTTTTAGCCTTTGTTAAAACTGCCTTCTGACCGGAGATGATTTCTAAATCTCTTACTGCAGAGTCTAAAATCTTGGCATTTTCCTTTGCTTCACCAATACCCATATTGATGACAATCTTATTTAACTTTGGCACTTCCATGTTGTTCTTATATCCAAATTTCTTGACCATACCTTCTACGATCTCTGTCTGGTATATCTCTTTTAATCTAGCCAATTTTTATTCCTCCTCTCCGAATTAGTCAATTACTTTACCGGTTGCCTTTGCAACACGGACCTTTTTGCCGTCTTTAACTTCAAAGCCAACTCTGGTTGCTTTTCCGTCAACAACAAGCATAATGTTGGAGATATCAAGTGCAGCTTCTTTCTGTACGATACCACCCTGTGGATTGCCTGCGCCTGGTTTCACATGCTTTGTAATCATGTTAACGCCTTCCACTACCACTTTGCTGTTCTTCGTATCTACGTGAAGAACTTTGCCCTGTTTGTCTTTATCTTTTCCTGCGATAACCTTTACCAGGTCGTCTCTTTTAATTTTATGCACAGTCCGACACCTCCTTATAATACTTCGGGAGCTAAGGAAACAATTTTCATGAACTGTTTCTCTCTTAACTCTCTGGCAACCGGCCCAAAGATACGAGTTCCTTTTGGAGTCTTGTCATCTTTGATAATTACGGCAGCATTCTCATCGAACTTGATATAAGAACCGTCTTTGCGGCGTGCGCCCTTAACGGTGCGTACAACTACGGCCTTAACAACGTCGCCTTTCTTCACAACACCACCAGGCGTTGCATCTTTTACGCTGGCAACGATAACATCACCAATATTAGCATATCTTCTTGTAGAGCCGCCCATAACACGGATACAAAGAATCTCTTTTGCACCGGTATTGTCGGCAACCCTTAATCTGGTTTCCTGCTGAATCATACCTGTTACTCCTTCCTGGAAATAAATTATTTCGCTCTTTCGATAACCTCAACAAGTCTCCATCTCTTGTCTTTGGACAGCGGTCTTGTTTCCATTACTCTTACTGTATCGCCCATGTTGCAGTCGTTGTTCTCGTCATGAGCTTTTAATTTATACGTTCTTTTTACGATCTTGCCGTATAAAGGATGTTCTACATGGTCTTCAATAGCCACAACGATGGTCTTATCCATCTTGCTGCTTACAACCTTACCAGTACGGGTTTTTCTTAAATTTCTATCCACGTTCGGTATTCTCCTTTCGAGTTTTGGCCCTGGCGGCCCAATCTATAAGTTTACACACACTCGTGTGTGTCATGCTTTTTAAAAAACTGCAACTTAAGCTAATTTAGCCTTCTCAGTTATAACAGTCTGAATTCTGGCAATGTTCTTGCGAACCTCTTTGATCCTGCTTGTGTTATCAAGCTGGTTGGTCGCGTTCTGGAACCTTAAGTTGAAAAGTTCTTTCTTTGCAGCTACTAATTCTACATTCAGTTCTGCAGCTGATTTTCCTTTTAATTCTTCAACATACTTATCAATTTTCACTGTCATTCACCGCCTTCTAAATCTGCTTTAGCAGCAATCTTACACTTGCACGGTAACTTATGCATAGCAAGGCGTAAAGCTTCACGTGCTAATTCTTCAGGTACTCCAGCGATTTCGAATAATACACGGCCTGGTTTTACTACTGCTACCCAGTATTCCAGAGCGCCCTTACCGGAACCCATACGGGTTTCTGCTGGCTTTGCTGTTACAGGTTTATCCGGAAAAATCTTGATCCAGACTTTACCGCCACGCTTGATGTAACGGGTCATGGCAACACGGGCTGCCTCGATCTGGTTGGATTTAATCCAGCATGGTTCCATGGAAACTAAACCAAACTCGCCGTTGCTGATAGTATTGCCTCTTAACGCTTTACCAGCCATGGATCCACGGAACTGTTTACGACGTTTAACTCTTTTAGGCATTAACATTATTTTCCGCTCCCTTCCTTGTTTCCTTTAGTTGGAAGTATTTCGCCATTGTAGATCCATACCTTAACACCGATCTTACCGAAGGTTGTATCTGCTTCAGCGAAACCATAGTCAATATCTGCTCTGAGTGTCTGTAACGGAATGGTTCCTTCGCTATAGAACTCGGTACGAGCCATATCAGCACCGCCAAGACGTCCTGCAACTGCAGTTTTGATGCCCTTTATTCCAGACTTCATGGAACGACCCATGGTGGACTTCATAGCCCGGCGGAAGGATACACGGTTCTCTAACTGCTGTGCGATGGATTCAGCTACTAACTGAGCATCTTTATCAGGTCTTTTGATTTCCTTGATGTCAACAAATAACTTTTTATCTGTAAGCTTTTGAGCTTCAGCTTTTAATTTCTCGATCTCAGATCCACCCTTACCGATAACAACACCTGGCTTCGCTGTATGAATCGTAATTTTCACGCGGTCAGATGCTCTCTCAATTTCTATATCAGAAATGCCGGCGCTGTATAATCTTTTCTTAAGGAACTTTCTGATCGCATAATCTTCTACCAGGTTATCTGCGAAATCAGCTTCAGCATACCATTTTGAGTTCCAGTCTTTAATAACACCGACTCTTAAGCCGTGTGGATTAACTTTCTGTCCCATTATTTGCCTCCTTATCTTTCATTAAGCACGACGGTGATGTGGCTCATTCTCTTCTCGATCCTGTAAGCGCGGCCCTGTGCTCTCGGTTTTACTCTTTTCATTGTCGGTCCCTTGTTTGCAAAACATTCCTCTACATAAAGTTTTGCAGGGTCCATACCGTTGTTATTCTCAGCGTTAGCAAGTGCTGATTTTAATAACTTCTCTATTAAAGAAGAAGCATATCTGGGATTGTAAGTCACAATACCAAGTGCTGTCATAACATCTTTGCCTCTGATGGCATCTAATACGAAGCATGCTTTCTGAACAGAAACCCTAGCATAGGATAACTTTGCTGATGGTCTGGTGTCCTTCACGGCATTTCTTTCTCTTTTAATCTGGCTTCTATGTCCCTTAGCCATTGGTGAATCCTCCTTTCAACTTAAACGCCCCTGGGAATCCGGAAGAATGCCCGGAGGAGTTTGTTTCTATCTACTTACGGCCTGATTTTTTCTCGTCCTTACCATGTCCTCTGTAGGTTCTTGTGGCAACGAATTCACCCAGTTTATGTCCAACCATATCTTCTGTAACATATACCGGAACGTGCTTTCTGCCATCGTGAACTGCAATTGTATGTCCAACCATCTGCGGGAAGATTGTAGAACGGCGAGACCAGGTCTTAATTACCTGTTTCTGTCCTGCTGCGTTCATAACATCTACTTTTTTCAGTAAATGAGCATCTGCAAATGGTCCTTTTTTAAGTGAGCGAGCCATAGATTCTAACCTCCTTTAATTATTTAACGGTCTTTCCATCTCTACTTCTAACGATCAGTCTGTTAGACTGTTTGTTTTTCTTTCTGGTCTTTAAGCCAAGTGCCGGTTTGCCCCATGGTGTACTTGGACCTGGGCGTCCGATACCGGTCTTGCCTTCACCACCGCCGTGAGGATGGTCATTCGGGTTCATAACAGAACCACGTACAGTGGGTCTGAAGCCCATGTGACGTTTTCTACCAGCTTTACCGATATTGATTAAGTTGTGATCTCCGTTGCCTACAACGCCGATGGTTGCTCTGCAGTTGATCGGAACCATTCTCATCTCACCGGAAGGTAAACGAAGAGTAGCATATTTGCCTTCTTTTGCCATTAACTGAGCAGAGTTTCCTGCGGAACGAACTAACTGTCCGCCTTTTCCTGGATAAAGCTCAATGTTATGAACCTGAGTACCAACCGGAATCTGGCTTAATGGTAAGCAGTTGCCGACTTTAGCTTCTGCCATCGCTCCGCTCATAACCTTCATGCCGTCTGTTAAACCAGCCGGAGCAAGGATATAAGCCTTTGTACCGTCTTCGTAGCAGATCAGCGCGATGTTGGAAGTTCTGTTTGGATCGTACTCGATACCGATAACAGTTGCTGCAATGCCGTCTTTGCTGTTTCTCTTAAAATCAATGATTCTATATTTTCTCTTAACGCCGCCTCCGCGATGTCTTACCGTGATCTTACCCTGGTTATTACGGCCGGCTGTTTTATTGATTGTTTTGCTGATTAAGGACTTCTCAGGAGTTGACTTTGTGACTTCGCTGAAATCAGAACCAGTCATGTGTCTTCTGGAAGGGGTATATGGGTTATACTTTTTAATTCCCATTATATTTCTCCTTTCTTCTTAATTGTCCAAACTCTTTGGACATAAAGGTATGCCAGTGCTTCAACGCCGCCTGGCGTATCTTAATTATCGTGATATAATGTTCATCACATAGGAAACTGAAAACCGTTTACGCCGGGTTTGAATAAATTCTCACCAAGCGTCCCGATCTTACAGTCCTTCGAAGATTTCGATGTCTTTGCTGTCAGCTGTCAGTTGAACGATAGCTTTCTTTGTCTTAGAGGTCTTTCCAAAAGTCGTTCCTCTTCTTTTAGTCTTTCCATCTAAGTTCATGGTGTTCACGCTGGCAACCTTTGCACCTGGGAACATCTTTTCAACAGCTTCTTTGATCATAGCCTTATTAGCATCTGTGTGCACAATAAATGTGTACTTCTTGGACGCCATAGCGTTCATGCTCTTCTCAGTTACTACAGGCTTCTGGATTACGTCGTAATACTTAATATCTGCCATTATGCGTACACCTCCTCGATTGCTGCAACAGCAGTCTTGGTAGCAACAACTGTGTTGTACTTTAAGATATCGTATACGTTGATGGTGTTAGCAGAAGCAGTCTTAACAGCAGCGATGTTTCTTGCGCTCATTACTGCGTTAGCACTGTCGTCGCCAACAACTACAAGAGCTTTGGATACCTTTAAGTTATTTAAAACAGTCTGGAATTTCTTTGTCTTGATCTCATCAAACTTTAAGTCGTCAACAACAATGAACTTATTTTCATTCACTCTGCTGGTCAGAGCGGACTTAAGAGCAAGTCTTCTTTCCTTCTTGTTAAGTTTAATTGTATAGTCTCTTGGTGTAGGAGCAAATACAACTCCACCGCCTGTCCACTGAGGAGATCTTGTTGAACCCTGTCTTGCATGACCGGTTCCTTTCTGCTTCCACGGTTTTCTTCCGCCGCCAGATACTTCTGCACGTGTCTTTGCTTTCTGTGTGCCCTGGCGCTTATTTGCAAGCTGGCTTACGACTGCCATGTGAACGAGATGCTCATTTACATCTACACCGAACACTGCATCGTTTAACTCTACTGTGCCAACTTCTTTACCTTCCATATTGTAAACAGATACGTTTGCCATCTGTGTGATCCTCCTTTCTGATAAAAGCATTAGTTAGATGCTTTTACTGTTTCCTTGATTGTTACTAAAGACTTCTTAGGTCCTGGTATAGCACCCTTAACTAAAATCAGGTTGTTTTCTGCATCAACCTTAACGATTTCAAGATTCTGGATTGTTACCTTCTTGTTACCCATCTGGCCAGGCATCTTTTTGCCCTTGAATACCTTGCTAGGGTCAGAAGCTGCACCGTTGGAACCAGCATGGCGGTGGAACTTGGAACCATGAGCCATAGGTCCTCTGGACTGTCCGTGTCTCTTAATAGCACCCTGGAAACCTTTACCTTTGGAGATTGCGGTTGCATCGATCTTGTCGCCTGCAGCGAAGATCTCAGCTTTGATTTCATCTTTTACAGAATACTGGTCAGCATTCTCAAGCTTAAACTCTCTTACGTATCTCTTGTAAGATACACCGGCCTTATCAAAATGGCCCTTAATTGGCTTGCTGACAAGCTTTTCTCTCTTATCAACGTAACCAACCTGTACTGCACTGTAACCATCGTTCTCAATAGTCTTAACCTGTGTTACTACACAAGGTCCTGCCTGAAGAACTGTTACCGGAGTTAAGACTCCGTTCTCATTGAAGATCTGTGTCATTCCGACTTTGGTAGCTAAAATACCCTTCTTCATGTTTTTACCTCCTGTTTGTTAATTCTACAGCGGATTGCTTTCGCAATCATCCTAGAACAGTCCAATATACATGGAACACTATGACTCCGCCTGGCGGAGATGTTGATTCCTTACAGGAAAAAGTGTTGCTTCTATATTAAAACCCTTCAGGACATGCATGGAACAATTTCCATAATGGTTCTGATGAAGATTATTTATTCTTCATCTTGATATCGATGTACACACCTGCCGGCATTTCCAGTCTGGACAATGCATCAACAGTCTTCTGGCTGGGTGTAATGATATCAATGAGTCTCTTATGCGTTCTCTGCTCGAACTGCTCTCTGGAATCTTTGTACTTATGAACCGCTCTTAAGATGGTTACCACTTCCTTCTTGGTTGGTAACGGCACCGGTCCACTCACTTTTGATCCTGTCTTTTTTACAGTGTCGATGATTTTGCCCGCAGACTGATCGACCAACTGATGATCATACGCTTTTAATGTGATTCTCATTACTTGACTTGCCATAAAAAAAGTCGCCTCCTTTTCGCACTTAGTAGAAGTACGACAAGCGGTGACTGTACACGTTCCCGTGTGTGTCATTAAAGACCCCACACTGACTTCCCATTTAAATAAACAGGATTTTAAATTGTACAGTGACTTGTCGCCAGTTTCCTAACTTGACATTCGCTCCACGGAAAACCTGCTTATATAAGCAGCAACCTCACGCTTCACAGCTATCATGCCACAGCCTTTGTATAATAACATATTTTTTTTTACATTGCAAGCATTTTTTTCAAAAAAATGGCGCAAAATCTGATTTTCCAGGTTTTGCGCCTTTGGTCACTCTTTTCTTAATTCCAGGCCGGTTCTGTAGGGGTTCTGCCTTCTCCGCTTGGATCGTCATCATTCACCTTTAATAAATTTCCATTGCTTCCAGTCTTGTATCTTGTACCATCAGAGTTCTTTACCGTCGTATTTTTGGATACCTTGCCGGAAGTGTTCACCACATAGGTTGTTTTGGTGCTTCCTGTAGGAATGGCAATGGCTTCATACTTCGTTCCTTCATCCGCACATTGAAGCTTTCCCATATAATAAAGGTAACTGTCCTTAACTCCGGTATAACCACGGCCACTGTCACTGAAGTAATAGGTAGCTTCGTCGCCATCTCCTTCAATCACCTTTATCCTGCCCTTCTGCATGGTGCTGGTCTTCTTATCTCCAAAATAGAATGCCGTATATTCCGATGTACTTCCAATCATCACCTTCTGTAGCCCATATACAGGATTGCCCAGGTTATTAAACAGATAGGTCTTGTCATTAATTTTAGTTATATTCTGAGTGGTGGCATCTCCATCCTTCGGACCGGTCTTTGGAATTCCTGAACTTGAGAAATAAAACCATTCTACACTCTCTTCATAGCCAGATAAATCCTGTGGCGGTTCCACAGAATACCAGCCCACTCTCAGCTTGCCATTGCTGTCATAATATTTATAGTTCTGGATGTCGTACTCCGCGTTATCAACTCCAACGTTCTTCCATCCGGTCTGAAGCGCTCCATCTGAGTCAAAGCAGTAAGCGACACCGTCAATCTTATAGGTCGCGTAATCTCCGGAAATGTTCTTTGGAACATACTTTTTACCGTTGTCGTTAAAATAGTACCAGAACTTTCCGTCATCATTATCCCCCGGAGTAACACGGTCCCCGTCGTTATTGCTGTTTGGTGAGAAAAGCTTCTGCCAGCCGGTACGCATGGCTCCGTCCGTTCCGCAATAATACATGTCATCAAGGACCCAGCCGGTCTGCATCTCACCATTAGGATCAAAATAATACCATTTGTTATTGATCTTGGACCAGTTATCCATAATGGCCTTTCCGCTGCTGCCGAAATAATACCACTTGTACTGGGAACTACTTGAATCCTGAAACTTCATCCATTTATCCGTAACCAGAATTCCGTTGGAGTCCATATAATAAGTATTTTCCACCCAGGTATTAACGGACATATCGCCATTGGTGTTTAAATAACGCCAAAGGTTGTCCGCTCCCTTTTTCCAGGTGTTCGTCACCTTATTTCCGCTTGTATCATAATAAACCCAGGTGCTTCCAGACTGAGCCCAACCTTCTGCGGCATAAGACTCTACAGACACGGCACCAACCGTCAGCATGGCGGTAACAGCCAGCATGATGAGACCTTTTCTTTTCATATCTTCACTCCTTACAAGGATTTCCTTTTTTGCTATAATTTATTTTAACAATTAATCGCAGATTATTCAACTGTTTTAATCTTTCAATTCTATTACGAAATTATTTCCCTTGTCTTTTCTGGGTCTTTATCTAAAAATACATTGCTATAAATATAACAAAATGAGATTAACTATTATATCATTTCGAATGAAAAATAGGCAGACAAACAGGACTGAATCCTGTTAATACAGAATTCAGTCCCAATAAATTCCTTAAGTTTAAAGATTCAGCCATTCTTTTTAAAACCAATTGCAGCGATTGTTACAGCCCCAGTTACCGCAGCATCTATTGCAACGGTTGCAGCAGCCCCGATTGCAGCAACCCTGATTACAGCCATTCGTCCAGCCCCAGTTACAGCCGTTGTTACAGCCCCTATTACATCGATTGCAGCATCCATTATTCCAGCCGCATCCGCAGGCAGAAAAGCCTATATTAAAACAACACATAAATTTGCACCTCATTCTATTAATTTATACTATATTATATAGGACAAAAGACAAGGTGTGAATATGGGCTCTTTTCCATCAATTCTCCCGTACTTGACGCTCCCGGCTCTATCCAGTATAATCAAGGAAGTTCAAATTTGTCTTTGGCTATTGAACGGATTATTTGAGAAAACTACTATTAACTATTTATGGAAAGGGCGGCACCAATTATGTGGATTGCAGACGGCTGGAAAGATTATGAAGTGATAGACTGTTCAGAAGGAGAAAAACTTGAACGCTGGGGAAATTATCTCCTTGTACGTCCTGACCCACAGGTTATCTGGTCCACTCCCAAGACGGAAAAAGGCTGGAAAAGGATGAACGGCCACTATCATCGCAGCGCCAAGGGCGGCGGTGAGTGGGAATTTTTTGACCTTCCGGAACAATGGACAATCAGTTATAAGGATTTAACCTTTCAATTAAAGCCCTTCAGCTTTAAACATACAGGACTCTTTCCGGAACAGGCGGCAAACTGGGATTGGTTCAGTGAAAAAATAAAACAGGCCGGACGGCCTGTAAAAGTGCTTAACTTATTTGCCTATACCGGAGGTGCTACCCTGGCAGCCGCAAAAGCCGGGGCTTCTGTCACTCATGTAGATGCATCCAAGGGTATGGTCGGCTGGGCCAAGGAAAACGCCCACTCTTCCAATCTGGATTCCGCCTCCATCCGCTGGATCGTGGATGACTGCGTAAAATTCGTTGAAAGAGAGATCAGAAGGGGAAACCATTACGATGCAATCATTATGGATCCTCCTTCCTATGGAAGAGGGCCAAAGGGGGAAATCTGGAAAATAGAGGACGCCATTTATCCTTTGGTGAAGCTTTGCGCTCAGCTTCTGTCTGATCAGCCTCTGTTCTTCCTAATCAATTCCTATACCACTGGACTGGCTCCTTCTGTACTTTCCTATATGATGTCTACCGAAATTGGCGTAAAATTCGGAGGTACCGTAAAGTCAGAAGAAGTGGGTCTGCCTGTAACCCGGACCGGACTGGTTCTTCCCTGCGGTGCTTCAGGCAGATGGTGGGCTTAAATATGTTCATCGCCCTCCGTTGAGCAGATTCCACAAAACCGGAAGGTAACGGCGCAGAAAGAGACCGGCCCAGTAACTGAATATCACACATAAAACCGGCATAAACAGGAAAATTCCAAGTGGCAGTGGCGGAAAAGCAGGGAGCAGCAATGCTCCCGTTTTATTTATCAGCCGTACCATGGCGAAATGGACGGCATATAAAAAGAAATTCTGTTTCATCCAATCTTTTGTGTTCTCCAAATGCTGCTCTGGAACCAGAAACCATAAACCCACCGGAATAAATAGCCGGTAGATTACAGTAGTAGCAGCAACCTCTCCCTTAATGCTTCCTGGAAGATCCAGGTCCTTTATGAGAAGCCCTGCAGCTACAATAATAAGACCTGCCAGAAAGCGTCTCCTGTTCCAGGACTTTTCGGCGATCGTTCTTCCTAAAACTGCAGCAAAAGCGCCAAAGCTGTAATAAAACAGGGCATCCAGATTGAGAAGAGGCAAAGAAGCACCGATGTAAATTGCAGCAAGCGTTACGGTCAGAAGCAAAACACCCGTAAGCCACTGCCTGACAAAGAGATAAATTACCGGCGCCAGAACAATCAAAATAATGAGCTGGTTCAAATACCAGAACACATAATTATAGGTATAATAAAGGACCGCATCTGCTGCAACCGTAAAGTGAAAGGGGATTTTTCCCTTTCCAATAATATCAGAAGCCACTGGAAGCCGGCTTCCTATAACATACCCAAGGTAATATAAAAGATTCCATACGATATAGGGAACCAACACACTTCTGATCCTGGAATTCCATTTGATCCAAAGGCGGTCCATGGTAAAATTCCGGAAGAAAAGATAAGAGGATATGAGAAAAAATCCAGGAACGGCGATCTGAGCCACCTGATCACCAAAAAATCGCTCCAGAGCATCAACTTCATAAGCAGTCCTAGTGTTGCCCAGAAAAAGGACTGCATTGTAGGAATGGACCCATATGACCAAAACGCTGAAAAAGAATGTAAACCAGGTTATCTTATTACGGAATCTCCTTTCTTCCATAGGGCCCTCCTTTCTGCGCCTTTACCATCGGAGGCAAAAACGGATATATAGAATTATATTATCATTTGATGTCCAAAATGGCAACTGCTGCTAAAAAGTACCTGCTGATTCCCTGACTGCCTTCAGACTAATTTCAGTAAATAGTGCTATTCTTTTCTTATAAAATTATTTTTATTCATATAACAAAAGGCATCCAACTAAGGGGGTTAGGTAATTACCAAATGCCTGTTATATAATTACAAAGGAGGAAACAATCATGGGAATCTCAGGAATTTCAAATCCTTCATCCTATGAAGAATGGCAGCTCCTTCAAGACCAGAAGGAAAAAGCACAAGCAGCCTCTGCAAAAAGTGGAGCAGCAGAAGCCGCACAGATCGAAGCAATCGGAAATGAAGTCAATGGGCTGATCCAGGAAACCCGTTCCGTAAGCTCAGATCGTATGGATACCATTGAAATCAGCAGCGAAGGCAGAGCCTTCCAGGAAAACCAGGCAGTTTCTGAAAACATACCTGCTCCTTTCGCAAAGCCTGTTTCCGAGGTGAAAGAAACAGAAAACGGTAACAGCAACAATGATCTCACGACTCTGACCGAGGAAGAAATCCAGAAGCTGGTAGATAATGGAACCATCACACAGGCCGAAGCCAATGCAGAACTAGCCAGAAGAGAAGAAAGTAGACCCGAAGAGGCAGAGATGGAAAAAAAATCACAGGAATTAGTTGAATAGCAGCAGATCATGCCCGGTTCCCACCGGGCATTTCTTATATATAAATGTAAAATTTTTCATATTTTATTATCTTATAGCGTAGAGTTTATGATATAATGCTTTAGCGAAGTATCAAATAGGGTGTGGACAAACTTTTGCTGCTCTTGATGGAATTATTCAAATGTATCATGATAAAAAACAGGATATGAAGTGTTAAATGAAAATGTATTAAAGTGCAGGACTAGCCAGTGAGCCCGCACTTTGATATAATAGGAACAATTTCAATGATTGTTCCATATATAAGGAGATAGAAACTATGAAAAAAATAACTCGTGCTGCCTGTCTGATCTTAACCCTCCTTCTTGCAGGCCTGCCCCTTTTTAGCGGCCCGGCTCCCGGAAATGGTACTGAAACGACCTTGACAAGCGCACTTATGGCACAGTCTTCAGACAGTGGACAAGCACTGCAGACTATGGCCCTCGGACCTGGTCTTATTAACTTATCCCCCGCGGATGAATTTTCCACTTATCAGTGGGGGTTAAAAAATGACGGGGAATTCCGCCTTATAGAGTTAAAATCCAAATTTAAATCCATTGATAATATTTACGATGGACGGAAATCAAAAGACGGTACGGCAAAGCCCGGTCCCGGAGACTATGAATCTACAGTGATCGGTGCTGTCACCGGAATCGATATTAATGTACAGCCAGCATGGAAGCTTTACGATCAGGCTGAGAATAAGCGCTCTGTCATTGTCGCCATCATCGATACCGGCATTGATATCAATCACCTGGAGCTTAAAAATGCCATATGGACCAATCCCGGCGAGATTGACGGGGATGGAATCGATAACGACGGCAACGGATATGTGGATGATATTCACGGCTGGAATTTTTACTCCGGTAATAACCAGGTCTTTACCGGCAGCGAGGACAGCCATGGTACCCATGCGGCAGGAACCATCAGCGCCGCCCGGGGAGCCTACGGCATAGCCGGAATCACGGACAATAACTACGTAAAGATCATGCCTTTAAAGGCCCTGGGAGGCGAAGACGGGCTGGGATCCCCGGAAGCGGTGATCCAGGCGATCCATTACGCCGAAGCACACGGTGCTTCCATCTGCAACTTAAGCATGGGCACCACTGCCTACAGCGAAGAGCTGGCTCAGACCATGAAAAATTCCAGCATGCTGTTTGTGGTATCCTGCGGTAACGGCGGAATCTCCGGACTTGGATACGATACAGATATCTACCCTGTTTATCCTGCTTCCCTGCCATATGACAACATAATCTCCGTGGCAAACCTTTTGTTTGACGGAACCTTAAGCAAGGATTCTAACTACGGCGCAACGAGCGTTGATATAGCCGCCCCCGGCAGCTACATATTAAGCACTGTTCCAGGTAATGCCTATGGTTTTATGAGCGGTACTTCCATGGCAGCTCCCATGGTAACAGGTGTGGCTGCTATGCTCTATTCCTACAGGCAGGACATTTCCCTGTCAGATGTAAAAACTATCCTTTTAAATTCCAGCAGGAAACTGGATACCCTTACAGGGAAGATGGTAAGCGGAGGTCTTCTAGATGCCTACGAAGCCCTAACCTGGAATCATACACGATAGCAATGAGCAGTGCGGACTTATACTACAATATAACAAAACGTTGATTTCTACATTCGCAAATAATAATTCTTCCATAAAAAAAGTCTGTAACCCCGGTCTTACCAAAGGTTACAGACTTTTTTAACAGAAGAATTATATCAGTTTCACTCCAAGCCCTTTCTGAATATATGGCAAATATTTCATACAAGAGTCATGTACCTGCCCAATAATATTTACCCTATCCTCTCCAGGCAGATCAACTCTGGCAATTTCAAGTTCTCCCATATACCGTAAATAATTTTCATTGGAAATGCTGATACTTCCCTGCTTCCTTACTTGTGAATGATTCTCATGATCAGGCTTAATTTCCTGCTTATACTGCCTTGATTCCTGGGAACGAATAACGTATTCGCTGGAATCCGGCCTGTCATGATGAATGATATCTCTTACAAATTCATAGGGAGAAAGTATGTCTGCCTTAAGTTCCACATAATCCTGGCTTAAGCATTGGATATCCTTCCAGTCCCTTTCTTCTACATCCACATCGCCGATTAACACCACATCGCAGGAACCATCATAGAAGAGTTCCAGCATGTTCAAAAGTACCTGGTCTTTCCTCCCCCGGTGCTCTTCCACCGTTGGAAGACCTTCAAACAAGGGGCCTCTCAATTCCAGATTCCCAGGCACAAAAGCCATGGTAGTAAAGCCAAGATATTGAAGCCTCAGATTCATTTCCTTTGTTTGTTTCAGTGACAGGGCTGTGAACTGCTTGGGATAAAAGTTATGGCATGCAGTAAATCTGGTAAAATCAGCCCCATACTTTTTCCATTCCATTAGTTCCTCCTCCATAATGGTGGAGGCATTAAATACCACATAAAAATCCTTGGAAATCTCTACCGTCTCTTTTGCATCAAAACCATAATCAAGGCGAACATGGGTGATTCCCAGCTCCTTAAGCTCTGCTATGCTGTCTGTTTCAAACTTTTCCAGGGTTTCCGGGCCCACATCCACAATGAGATTTAACCCGCCTTCCCTGCACATGCTCAGAAGTTTAAGTACATCAGAACGGTAATCGATTCCAGTTTCCTCTGGAATGTGGAGTGAAGTAAACGCATACTTCACTCCGCTCTTTATCGCTTTCTTTATTAAGCGTTCATTCTTTTCCATTCCACTTGAAAAATAGATTGAAATTCCTGTATTCATTTATTCTCCATATACCTCATTGATTCTGTCCTCATCTACCCCGAAGAAATAGGTTACCAGGAATCCTCCTGCATAAGCAATGAGCATTGCAATTATGTAACCAATCTGCTGTCCGGGCTGGACAATCAATAAACCAAACAAACCGGATACACCCTGAGAAACGGTACCGATGTGCATAAGAGCTGCAACAGCTCCTCCGAATCCGGCACCGATGCAGGCGGTGATAAAGGATCTGCCAAGAGGCAGGGTCACAGCATACATCATAGGCTCTCCGATTCCAAGAATACCTACTGGTATGGAATCACGGATATATCTTTTTAATTTTGCGTTCTTTGTCTTTACATACAGTGCAATACCGGCGCCTACCTGTCCGCCGCCAGCCATCATAAGGATTGGAAGAAGGTAGTTGATTCCCTTTGTTGCACCATCTGGGTCATTTAGCAGGGCATGGATCGGGGTCAATGCCTGATGTAAGCCTACTGCTACCAGAGGAAGGAAGCCTGCCGATAAAATATATCCTCCTACAACGCCCATCTTTTCATATACAAAGCTTAAAAGAGCAAAGATCACCTTTGTTAAGCCTGCGCCCAAAGGCTGAATAACCAGCAGGGCAACAATGCCGCCAACAATAAGTACTAAAAGAGGACTTACAAATGTATCAATTAAGTCAGGCATACGCTTTCTGATATTCTTTTCTAGAAAAGCAAAGAATGCGCCTGCGATCAGAGCTGCCAAAAGGCCGCCGGAAGCCGGATTAAAAGCTGTATTAGTAATAGGAAGAAGAATCTGAGCATCCTTTACCGTTGCAAGGAGAGGCATACCCGGGTTGGAAATTGACATGGCACCTGCAATCGCACCAAGTACTCCTGAACCGCCGAACTCCTTTGCAGCATTGTATCCAACCAGGATAGGCAGGTAAGCAAACAGTGCCCAGCCCATGGTCCGGATGCATTGATACCACCATACTCCTAAAAGTGATCCGCCGGTAGAAACATTAATAACATTACAGATACCATTGATCAAACCTGCTGCAATAATGCCTGGAAGCAGCGCTACGAAAATATTGGAGATCTTCTTTAAAAATCTCTGTACCGGTTTATCATATTTTGCCTTTTGAAGCGCTTTGTTTTCCTTTGCAACTTTATTAATGTCCTGATCCGGTCCATTCTCAGCCTGGCCTTTTGCAAGCCCTGTAAGCTTATAAAATTCGTCCAATACCTTATTTACTTTCCCCGGTCCAAATACAATCTGGAGCGTGTCACTCTCAACAACCCCAAGAACTCCCTCTACCTTTTTCACGCCTTCAATATCAGCCTTTGATGTATCCCTTAAGCCGACACGAAGCCTTGTCATGCAGGCAGCATTGGAAGTTATGTTCGCTTTTCCCCCAAGCAGCGTTAATAATTGTTCACTGATTTGCTTGTAATTCACGATAATCCTCCTTTGAAAATATAATTAAGTTATTAAAAAACTTTAAAACTCCTTTCTTTTATTTCAAAGCCTTGCGGATCTTCCCTCCGGCTTGTGATAACTTTTGTCTTGCATCCTCTGGATCACAGTCCAGCAATATCATTGTAATAGCAGTTTTAACATGTCCTTCTGCCTGTTTTAATACCGTTTCGGCTTCTTCTCTGGTACAGCCTGTTGCTGTCATCACAATATTCTGTGATCTTACTACCAGCTTTTCGTTGCTCTGCTTTACATCAACCATAAGATTTTCGTAGGCTTTCCCGATTCCAACCATGCTTCCTGTTGAAATCATATTGAGGATCATCTTTTGTGCTGTTCCTGCCTTTAATCTGGTTGATCCGGTCAATACCTCAGGTCCTGTCACCGGTTCAATGGCCAGCTTTGCTTTTTTTCCTACATCAGATCCTTTATTACATGCAATGGCTACGGTATGGCAGCCTGTTTTATTTGCAAAATCAAGGCCGTAGATTACATAAGGTGTTCGGCCGGACGCCGCCAGTCCGATTACAATATCCTTTGAGGTAAGACCAATCTCCTTTAACTCTGCCTCACATAAGGTCTCACTATCCTCGGCTCCTTCTACTGCCTCTACAAACGCTTTATCTCCGCCTGCGATCAGGCCTACTACCAGTTCCCTGGGAACGCCGAAGGTGGGCGGACATTCTACCGCATCCAGTACTCCAAGACGACCGGATGTTCCTGCGCCAATATATATGATACGGCCTCCTGCTTTCAGGCTGTCTGTTGCCCATTCGATTGCTGTGGCAATCTGTGGGAGCACTTCCTCCACGGCTTTTACGGCCTTTTCATCTTCCTGGTTCATGATAGCCGCAATTTGAAGCGGTGTCATTTCATCCAGGTTCATGGTATCCGGATTGCGGGACTCTGTTGTCAGCACTGACAAATCAATCATGCTCTGTACTTCCTTTCTTCTGTATATAATTTTTCGTAAATTTACTCATACACACATCATAATTTCTATTGACATAAGCAGTAAAAAAAATGTCTATTACATTTAATTGTGAAATTCGGGAAGACATGGCACCGCTTCGGTGTATCAGCTCTGTTGCCGCAACAGGAAGGACGAAATCAGCTTCAGAAGCCAGTTCCGATTCCACTGCCCTTGTTATAGCGATCACCTTTGCCCCATTTCCTTTTGCTTCCTTTACGCACTGAAGTATTTCTTCCGTAAGTCCTGAATAGCTGATGGCGATAGCAAGATCACCTTTTCTTAAATTTCTGGCAGCCAGTAACTGTGTATGCCAGTCGTCGCAGACATTGCATATCACATCAGCCCTAAGGAGCTTTAAGTACAAATCTCTTGCAGCCAGAAGGGAGGTTCCCAGTCCAAACAAGGTGACGGTTCTGCTATTTTCCAACAGCTTCACACATTCTGCTACTACCTTAGGTTCTATCAGCTTTTGAGTAGTTTCCAGGGATTCGATATTTTTCTTTGTAACCTTATAAATAATGTCCTCCATGGAATCTTCCCGTGTGATCTTCTGAAACGCAATGTCCCTGCTCTCCTGGAATAAAGCCACTTCATAAGCAAGGGTATTCTGAAAATCCTTATATCCTTTACAGCCCAGTTTCTTGCAAAGCCTTACGACCGTTGCCGGAGAGGTATAAGTTTCTTTGGCAATCTCTTTAATACTCTTTCGGAGGACTGATTCCGGATTTTTGTGCAGTCTTTTTATCAGCTCTTTTTCCGCTTCTCCGGCATCCTGAAGATAACTATCAATCCTTACAAGTAGACCTTTCATGCATTTCTTCTCCTTTCTTTAAAGCCAGAAGAAATTCTACAATTTTTTAACCTGATACCATTCTAGCTTTGTTGTATTATTTTTTCAAGATATTCGATGATTTATGAAACTTTTTTTCATACTATGATATTTTAAAAGGAATTTAACATACAAAGAACCGCCTTCAAAATTATTTTAAAGGCGGTTCTCATACTTAAAAAGTTAAATATTTATTGTTCTATTGTCGGTTTTTATTTCTCCAGAGATCTCCACCGGAAATTTGGAACGACATCAGACCATTTCTCAATTCCTATAATGGATTTGGCAAACTCCGTTGACTCCAGGGTGTATTTCTTTTTATCAATATCTCTGAATACCTGCCAGATCTTACGGCGCCTTGTGGCTACAATGTCGTCTCCCCGGTCCATGGAACATTCCCAAAGTCCGAAGGATAAACCGCTCCTCACTTCCAGAGGGGCATCCACCTGACGGCTTAAGATATAAGCATCAATATGAGGATTGCTGTCAACCATGTAATAGGAATACGCATAAGCGGCAGCCTGAATCTGAGCAACATTACCTCTTGTCTGGCTTGTTGCTGTAAATCCCTGTTCTGTCAGAATGATGTGACGCACCTGGCCGGTTGGGGATTTTAAAGAATCCTGAGCCATGTAATCCGTCAGAGTGGTAAGGTTCTTAAAGTTAATAACCGGAGAGTTAAAATCATTGGTGATTAATCCAGTCTGCTCATCATCCCAGAATTCCGGTTCTGTCATCGGACAGGGATATGGATGATAGGATAGTCCCCAATCCATCTGCCCCTGTTCATTGGCAATGGCATTAAAGGTATCTACAATCGCTCTTCCGCCATATTTCAGCTTGTTATCAATCTCATTGTTCCAGTTATAATCCAGGGAGTAATATACACGGTCATTGGCACTGGTACTCTTAATAGCTGTGTAGAAAATCCGGAAGGCATCCTGGTAAGCCTGGACGTAACTGTTAATATCCCTTTCCCCCAGATGATTCCACTGCTGGTTGTTGATCTCATTCCCAATGATCCAGTTTGATATCTTTCCATAGTTTGGATTGGAACCGCTGTACCTCTCTGCCAGGAAAGCAGCAATAGCTCTGGTCTGGTCCAGCCCTTCCTGGGTCGCCGGATTGAACATGTAGTAAAATGCATTGGCATTTTTCTTTGTTCCAGGATAGATCAGATTCGGTTCGGCGTCATTCCAGCCATTTAATATAATGGCGGTTACCGTCATCCCTTTCCCGGATAAAGCACTGATCGTCTCATCATAGCTTGTAATGGCATTCTTATCAAAATGATAGGTCTTTCCATCGTACTGGTAGTCAATTCCCTGGCCCAGGATCTGATGAAAAGAGATATTGGTGGCTACGTGCTTCACACCTAATTCAAAGGCATCCCCCAGCATATTAAGCTGAATGTTTAAGCCCTTCTTGGTAAGAGGATCATTAAATGGCTGGGTATTTGCCGCAACCATTTCAGGGTTTGTAATATAATGAGGTTTGCTGATTTCAATATACTTTGTTCCATCCCAGACAGCAATGACGAATTTGCTGTAAAGTCTGTCCTGGACCGTATTACGGTTCAATGGAAATGTAAAGGTAACTTTGTTTCCCGGCGCCGCGGAAGCCGCATAATCCGTCCTGCCGTCAAGATTTTTCTGGTAAGGCTGAAGCTCCACCAGGTAGAGGACACCATCCGTTCCTCCCATATTAGCATTGCTTTCTGCCTGAACCGTCACGCTGTTCTTATCAGAATTGACCAGACAGGACTGAATTGTTGCCTGTACACCGGCCGCGCCTACATCTGCCAGCGCAACAAAGGCAGAGGCACAGCATAAAAATGCAGCGGTAAAAAATCCAGTCATGACCCTGCCTATATTTATTTCCTTCATCTTCGCATCCCTCCATGTTGTCTTAATCAGGTTCCATACAATAATAACCAATTTCCCTGCTTTTTACAATAACGTTTTTATTACGTATTCGTAAAAAAACCGTAAGGACCGGGAGACTTCTTTAATAATGTTGCTTTTAAGCTAATTTAAAAAGGCGAATGCGGCATCTTCCTGCCACATCCGCCTTTTTTATTTTTTTTATTTTTTGGTAACAGTCACCAGGGCTAATTATCGGTTTCTAAGGAAAACATCTCCTTAAGCTTTTTCCCGTCAAAAATGTGGTTATATACCAGATACTCATAGTTCTTAATCAGTTCACTGTATGGATTCTCCGGATTATTTAAGGCCTCCCAGGAATAGTAGTTTCCCTCCTGATCTAAGCATCCAATAGGGTGTACTACAGGGAATGTCTCTTCCATCTTAAGGAGAAACTGCTGATAAGGTGTCATAGTGACCCCGGCTCTCTTTAACACCTCTGAGGAAAGATAAATGGCTCCCATTTCCCCTTTTTCCTCTGCCTGCGTCTCATAATTGGTCCAGATCAAAAACGGGGTCTGGTACCACATCATCCGGTCCTCATTCTTCACAAGGCTACTGGGAGTTCCTGAAATATCATCAAAGAATTCATCTTCCACACTTGGCTGATGATCCCCAAAAAGAACGATCATGGTAGGCTCCGAGCTTTGTTCAAAATAAGAGATCAAATATTCCAGTGCTTCATCTGACCTCTTCATAAGAGACAAGTACTGGTCAGCCTTTGGGTATTTTCCCTTAAGACTTCCGGTCAGCCATACATCCTGATCAAAATCATCAAACAGGGTGTCATAGCCTCCATGGTTCTGCATAGTCACATTAAAAAGAAACAGTTTTTCCTCCGGATTCTCCTTGGATTCCACCCTTTCTATCAGCTTCTCGTAATCTGCGTGGTCACTGATATAGTTTCTAAGCAGCTCACTGCCTTCATAATCTTCTATATCCAGAAATTCATCAAACCCCAAGTTCCGGTAGCACTCCTGACGGTTCCAATTCTCTTTTGGATACGGGTGCATGGCAACGGTATCATAACCCTGGGATTTTAATGTACTTACAAGGCTGTATGTATTGGGCTTAACATTAAACTGGTAGGCAATGCTGTTAGCCGGAAGCTGGGAGATCGAATCTCCTGTCAGAAATTCAAACTCAGAATTACTGGTCAAAGAACCAAACACAGGAACAGTAAGGCTTCCTTTCACCGTATTTTCCTTTAAGCTGTTTAAAAAAGGAAAGTACTCCTGGTTCGTTTTAAAATTTCCTCCTACTTTTAAGTCGGAAAAACTTTCATTCATAATGCATATGATATTGACCGGCGTTATCTTATCTTCGCTTTCCACGTCGACATCTCCGGCAGAAGCCAGAAGAACCTGATTGTCCGCTTTTACAGTATCATAAATCTGTTTTACCTTTGCAAAGCTGTAACCCTTTGGTTTTTTCTTCACTGCATAATTAAAAGAGACAGCCGTAGAAAGCACATATCCATATTCCTGATAGGTCTCATTGACTTCCCACATATTAATTTCCAGGCCTTTATACGGGATCAGGCATGAATAAAACCATAAAATAAAGCTTAGGACAACACCGGTACCTCCTCCGGCAAAGACCAGACGTTTGTTCCTGCCCTTTACCCTTATAGGAAACAGCAAGGCAAAGAGGCAGATTACCTGGACTCCCAGACAAGCAAGGTACATTTCCTTTGTGAAGACAAATTCATAATTTCCTGCCACACTCATAGCAGTCCGCAAAGCCAAAACATCCCATATCATAATAGGCCTTCCTCGAAAGCCTGTAACCAGGTATTCTGCTACGGAAACAATATAAAGAAAAACCGTTGTGAGCGGGATCCCTATCCTGGTGCTGCCGCTGACGGCAAACACTGCAAGATATATTAAGTAGATCCAGCCTATATTTAAAACAGCCATGGACAGGGGAATGGTCAGCAGATTGCCAGTCACATATTCAAATAGAATATAAGATGCGCAGGGAATCAAAAGCATAATGACAGTGGTTATAAACATCCCTGCGATTTTACACCACTTTTGTAGTCGTTCTCTTATCACTTAAAACATCCTCTTTTTCCATTTTTAGATTAATTAAATGGTACCACAAAGAAGCTTTGACAGCAATATACAATTTATGACATTCGTTCTATATTGTACCGTCTATCCTTGCGGGAAGCACTTTTTAACGTAATTATAACAGACCATAATACAGATGGGGGAACTTTATTATAATTTTAATAAATGATACATGTCATCGAGAGTACTTTCTCTTTCCTTCAGATCAGGCCACGCATGAATACCATCGTCGTTTTTTCTTGGAATTATATGAAAATGAAGATGAGGCACAGACTGCTCTGCATCCGTTCCGCTGGCATTTAACAAGTTCACTGCTGTATAGCTACAATGGTCAACATAGTGGTTTGAGATTCGTTTAACAGCGCTCATAACATGTCCAAGAGTTTCATCATCGCAGTCAAGAATATTAACTATATGGGTTTTCGGAATGACAATTGTATGTCCGTCGACTTCTTTTCCGATATCCAGAAACGCCAGCGTATGATCGTCCTCATATATTTTATAGCATGGCAGTTCCCCGTTAATTATTTGACAGAAAATACATCCTTTCATGATATTCCCCCAATTGTTTTTTATTACATGATTCTAACAAAAATGCTGCCAGTTATCAATTCATTTATTTTATAAATCATCCGGATAACAACAGTAAGAGCCAAACCCTTATTAATAAAGTGCTTAGCTCTCAGTTGTAAAGTGATTTTGTATTCTATAAATTTTTCGGCCCAAAGCCCATGGGCAGCAGTTCCTTTAAATAAAATATCTTATATTCTTCTCTTCCTGCCGCTAATATGATCTGAAATGTTTCCGGGTCGCAAAACTCCATCATTACCTGACGGCAGACTCCGCAAGGGGCTGTAAGCCCAGTAGGGATTCCCTCTTTTCCTCCAACAATACAGATTGCCTTAAATTCCTTTTCCCCTTGGCTGACCGCCTTAAAAAATGCCGTGCGTTCCGCGCAGTTGCTTGGAGTATAGGCTGCATTTTCGATGTTGCAGCCCTGATACAAAGTGCCGTCAGCTGATAAAAGCGCCGCTCCCACCTTAAATCCTGAATATGGAGTATACGCTTTTCCCATAGCCTCAAAAGCCTGATCAATCATTTCCTTTACAGGAAGCTCTGTTCCGGCCAAAGCTTCACCCTGACAAACACCTTTCATCGTTTCTTCTTTCATTTCCAACCTCCTGGCTACCACCCTTTCCAAAAACCGGAGCCATGTTTTTCTGTAATCTACAATTCCAGGGCGATTTCTATCATTTTTCCAAATCCAAGCTGCCTCTCCTCTGCGCTCAGTTTTTCCTCTCCAAATACAAGATCGGAAACCGTCAGCAAGCAGAGAGCCTTTTTACCGGCCGCAGCCGCATTCATATATAAAGCCGCTGTTTCCATCTCAACAGCCAGAACTCCCATATTGCGCCACTTGTCATTAACCCCGCTGTCAGCATTATAAAAAATATCGCTGGACAGCACATTGCCCACAACCGCTTTCGTCCCCAACTTTCCGGCCGCTTCTGCCGCTCTGGCCAGGAGCTCATAATCGGCAATAGGCGCAAAGGTACCCGGAAGTCCATACTGGTAAGCATAATTGGAATCCGTACAGGCTCCCATGGCGATCACTACATCCATAAGCTCTACCTTATCCTGCAGGGAACCGGCGGAACCGATGCGGATAATCTGGTCCACATCATAAAAATGGTACAGCTCATAGGAATAAATCCCCATGGACGGCATTCCCATTCCGCCTCCCATAACCGTAATTTCCTTCCCCTTATAGGTTCCGGTAAAACCAAGCATGTTCCGGACCGACGTTACCTGAACCGGATTTTCCAGATACGTTTCCGCAATATACTTTGCCCGTAAAGGATCCCCCGGCATCAAAACTGTTTTTGCTATTTCACCTTTTTTTGCCCCATTATGGGGAGTTGGTGTCATCTCCATTTGAACTCCTCCTCTTTTATGATTCATCCTGCTGTATCATGAGACGAATGGCTTCTACTGCCGTTCGTATGGCCCCATCCGTATCATGGACGATGGGATTTTCAAGACCAAGTCTTGCCCGTTCCTGGTTCGCTAATACAAGGAATATGGAACCGACCCTCACCTTAAGCGCACTGGCTGCAACAAACAGAGCCGCAGACTCCATCTCCGAAGCCTTGCACCCCAGCTTCATCCAGGCTTCCCATTTGTTTAACAATTCATAGGATACCGGCTTTGTTTCCGGAGAGTGCTGCCCATAAAAGGAATCCTTACATTGGACAACTCCTACATGATAGGACTTATTCAGGGCCTTTGCAGCAGCAGCCAATGCACCTGTTACATTAAAATCCGGGACTGCCGGAAACTCAATGGGGGCGTACTCCCGGCTGGTTCCTTCCATGCGGATGGCTCCGTTCGCAATGACTAAATCCCCGCTTTTTACCTCCACATCCATTCCGCCGCAGGTACCCACGCGGATGAAGGTGTCTGCACCGGACATCACCAGTTCCTCCAGGGCAATAGCCGCAGATGGTCCGCCGATTCCAGTAGATGTAACGCTGACTAACTTACCGTCTAACGTACCGGTATAGGTCACGTACTCCCTGCTGTCCGCGATCAGTCTGGGATTGTCAAAATACTTCGCAATAAGGGCACAGCGCTTGGGATCACCTGGCAGAATAACATATCTGCCCACGTCCCCTTTCCCAACCTGGATGTGATACTGCTTTCCTTCTGTTTCTGAATAATTTGTCATACTTAATCCACCCTTCTTTATATCTCATTCTCATCAATCTTTTCTGCAACCACCGCCTTAATCCGCCGGTACTGCTCTTCATCGATAATAATGGTCCTTCCTTCCCGGGAAATATACCCTTTCTCCTCCATTTGGCTGACACACCGGTTCACGGTCTTTATGCAAAGACCGGTGCTGTTTGATAAATCTTTTCTTGCAAGCTGTATGCGGCAGGTCCCCCGATGGGATGATTTCCGGTAAATCTCCATAAAGAGCAGGAACAGCCTGTCACTTCCCTGTAAAAACAAAAACAGACGTTCCTTTCTGACCTGCTCTAAAAGATAGACGCCCATGGCCTTAACCTGTTCTAAAACCGCATGGATATCCGAAAGCATCCAGCGGCTGAACTGATCCTTGGATACACAGAGGAACCGGCAGTCTGTTTCTGTCACCAGAGTCGTCCGGTAAAGCTCAAAGCCCATAAGAAATTCCATAGCTCCAAACACCTCCACCGGATAGAATCTGGTATAGTCGTAGGCGATTTCCTGAACCCGGTAATCCGTAGCTTTAACAACACCTTCTACCAGAATATAAATGGTATCCACGGTTTCATTTTCGTGAATAAAGGTGGTGCCCTTTTTTAGGTTTACTATCTTAAAGGCTTCCAGGAGCCATTTAGGCGCATTGGCCAGATAATTATTTAAGTATTCCCGCGGCTCACTGTGAAGTTCATTGATTAAAGACATAGCATCGTTCACGATCTTGCTCCTTTTCGTTTCTTTCTCTTTGATTTCATCATATCATATTTATGATCCGCCGGGAATCATTACTTGCATCTAAGCACTTACCTCGCATCCTTTTCGTATGGCTGCCCGCTGGCTTTCGGCGCAGAGGATTTTCCCACAAACAGGATCAGGATCACGATAGTAATGAGATACGGAAGCATTGCCAGAATGGACGAAGGAACCGCAAATCTTCCCCCTCCCAGAGTAACGGTAAGGGCCTGGGCTGCTCCGAATAACAGACAGGCACCATAAGCCCCGTGAGGAGTCCATTTTCCAAAAATAACAGCTGCCAGTGCAATAAATCCCTGTCCGCTGATCGCGGTAGGCGTAAACTGAGGGATAATGGCCAGGGTCATGGACGCACCGCCCAGTCCTGCTAAAATGCCGGAAACCAGCACACAGATATACCTGATTTTATAAACGTTAAGTCCCATGGTATCCGCTGCTGCCGGATGCTCTCCTACTGCCCGGATATGAAGCCCCCACTTTGTTTTATAAAGAAAGAACCAGATAAACACAGCCAGTACAAACGCGATGACAACGGTTACATCCACATTTAAATTCTGAAAAGCCTTTGAGTTTAAGCTCCCAAACACCTTTGGAATCTTATGAGGTACCGGGAGCGACATGGTAGCACCGTCAAAAAGCAGGCGGCAGACAAACAGAGCCACACCGGGACCGATCAAATTGATGGCAATACCGGATATCGTCTGGTCCGCCTTGCATGTAATCGACGCAAAGGCATGGAGAAGGGCAATAACGCCTCCTGCCAGACCGGCTGCAAAAAATCCTACCCAGGCACTTCCTGAATAGTAACCCACAGTAGCCCCTGTAACTGCTCCGATGGTCATCATTCCTTCGATGCCGATATTGGTAACGCCGGACCGCTCCGACACCACTCCCCCTAATGCTGCAAATACCAAAGGAGTGGAATACATAAGTGTAATGCCTACAAATAGCATCAGACTGTTAAGCATGTTTCTTACCTCCCTTCGAAAAACGGTCCACCAGCGGCGGAATGATACGGGTCAGCGCCACAAAAAATACGATGACACCAATAACGATGTTGATAATTTCTGATGGAGCTCCCACCTCGTACTGCAAAGACTGGCCGCCATAGATCAAACCGCCAAACAGCAGTCCTGCAAAAATACAGCCGATTGGTGAACTGGCCGCAATCAGACAAACGGATAATCCGTTAAAGCCCGTGTTTTCAAAGGCTGCTAATGTAGCAATGCCATGAGGAGAATTCCCGGTGATATAAAGAGACGCAGCCAGCCCGCAGATAGCCCCGGAAATAAGCATGGAGTGCAGGATGTTTCTGTTTACATAAATTCCGGAAAATTCTGCTGCGCTCTTATTAAAACCTACTGCTCTCAGTTCAAATCCCTTAGCCGTTTTATATAGAAGGAACCAGATAAAAACAGCCAGAATGACTGCTATAATAATTCCAACGTTTACATCTGTTTTCAAAACGGTGCTGCGAAGAAATTCATTCTGTGCAAGTGCCGCCTTTCCCGCCTCCGTGGTCTTGTAATTTCCCAGAATCATCGTGTAGCCGGAACGGTTGATCGGGTACGTTCCAATGGTATCCGGCTTATGGAACCGGTTTAAGGAGCATACATAATTGGAGAAATAAAGTGCAATCCAGTTCAGCATAATACTGGTAAGAACCTCATGGATGCCGAACCTCGCCTTTAAGAAACCAGCAATCCCGCCATACACTGCCCCAGCTGCCACGCCAGCAAGGACAACGAGAGGAATCTGGATCACCGGAGGAAAATCAAACAGAATGCCGACTATGGTAGATGCCACACATCCCATTATAAACTGTCCTTCGGCTCCAATGTTAAAAAGTCCGGTCTTAAACGCAAATGCAACGCCGATTCCCGTGAGAATGATAGGCGTACTTTTAATGATTACATTGGAAATGTGTTTCGGACTGGAAAAGACTCCGTCAAACAAGACGGTTAGTGAATGAACCGGCGGATATCCCGCCGCCGCGAGTATGATCCCCGCTACGATAAATCCGAAGAAAACAGCGATCAAAGTCATTGTTAATGGTTTTTTTAAAATCTTTATCGCTTTATCCATGGTTCTTTCCTCCTGCCATTAACAAACCGATCGTATTTTCATCTACGGTTCCCTGTTGAAACGTATCTTGAATTTTTCCGTCGTAAATGACCGC
The DNA here is from genome assembly GCF_900105215.1 of Lacrimispora sphenoides. Classification (NCBI taxonomy): domain Bacteria; kingdom Bacillati; phylum Bacillota; class Clostridia; order Lachnospirales; family Lachnospiraceae; genus Lacrimispora; species Lacrimispora sphenoides. The sequence continues at coordinate 684,906 of NZ_FOIP01000001.1, forward strand.
TATGGTATCGGAAACATTCATGACCTCGTCCAGCTCAAAAGAGATCAAAAGCACCGCTTTTCCTTTATCCCTTTCACGGATAAGAGTCTTATGCACGGTTTCAATGGCTCCTACGTCAAGTCCTCTGGTCGGCTGTACCGCAATCAGTATATCCGGATTCATGGCGACTTCACGTCCGATAATAACCTTCTGCTGGTTTCCACCGGAAAGTTCCCCCACTCTTCTGGAACCGCAGTCATCCGGCCGGACATCATATGCTTCGATGAGGGTTTGGGTAAACTCTTCCATTTTCTTTTTATTTAAGATCCCTTTTCTGGAAAATGGCTCTTTGCGGCAACGCTCCAATACCGCGTTCTCATTTACAGTGAAGTCAAGGACAAGACCCCTTTTCTGCCGGTCCTCAGGGATGATGCTGACACCGCTGTCTATGACCGTCCTTGGGTTTGTGTTAATGATCGGTTTCCCGCAGACCGTTATGCTTCCCTTTTCTGCAGGTACCAGGCTGCTGATCGCTTCCACCAGTTCCTTCTGCCCGTTTCCGTCAATACCGGCGATCCCCACGATTTCTCCTTTGCGGACTGTTAAGTTTAAACCCTTTACTGCTTCAAGCTTTCTCTCGTTTTTCACAACAAGGTCTTTGATTTCCAATACCGTTTCTCCCGGCTTTGCAGGAGTCTTATCCACCACCAGCTTTACTTCATGGCCCACCATAAGCGCAGCCAGTTCTTGTCCGGAAACATTATCTACCGGAACCGTATCAATGTATTCGCCGCGGCGGATGATGGTACAGGTATCGGAAGATGCCTTTATTTCCTTTAATTTATGAGTGATGATGATGATTGCCTTTCCGTCATCTACCAGATTGTGCATAATGGAGAGAAGATCTTCAATTTCCTGAGGGGTCAGAACAGCGGTAGGCTCATCAAGGATTAACAGTTCTGCTCCCCGGTACAACGCCTTTAATATTTCCACCCTCTGCTGCATACCAACAGAAATATCGCATATTCTGGCATCCGGGTCTACTTCCAGCCCATATTTTTCCACGATATCTAAAATCTGTTTCCTGGCCTTCTTCATATCTACAATACCTGCGCGGGAGGTAGTTTCATTTCCTAAAATAATATTCTGTGTGACCGTGAAATCCTCCACCAGCATAAAATGCTGATGAACCATACCGATGCCGTTTGCTATGGCCACATTAGGATTTTTTATGTCCACCTTTTTCCCATTGATAAAGATTTCTCCCTCATCGGCCTGATACAATCCGTACAGTACATTCATCAGCGTCGACTTCCCCGCACCGTTTTCACCCAGAAGAGAATGAATGCTGCCCTTCTTAACATCCAGACTCATATCCTTCAAAGCGTAAAATGCCCCGAACCGTTTTGTGATTCCATGCATCTGGACCGCATAATCGCTGTTTCCCGTGACCATGTCAATACTATCTCCTTTCGGTTTTACACCGCAGGCTCTTTCGATTCCTGCGGTGTAAAATTTTTTCTCTTCTATTTAGCGATAAACGCTTCGTATTCATCTTTTGTGGTCGGCGGTGTCAGTTCTCCGTTTTTAATTTTATCCTTCACCTTTAAGGTATCCTCATAAACACCTTCCGGCATGTTGCCATGTTCTTCAGGAATTCCCACACAGTCTTCCTGTAAGCCGAAGGTAAGGGTTTTACCACCAATATCCTGGCCGTTCATTGCTTCTTCCGATACTTCCTCTACTGCTTTACCAACTAATTTAAGAGCAGATGTCAATACGTTTTCCGGTGCCAGATATGCCTGATCACGGTCTACACCGATTACCCACTTGTCCGCTTCCTTGGCAGCCTCGATAACACCGGTTCCTGTGCCGCCAGCCGCGTGGTAGATCACGTCACAGCCATCAGAATACATTCTAGCAGCAATGGCCTTTCCCTTAGCTGCATCACTAAAGCTTTCTGCATACTGCACAGAAATTTCAATATCTTTTCCAAGCTCTTTTGCCGCATACTTTACGCCGGCTTCATAACCGTACTGGAACTGGTCGATTAAGCCTGAGGAGATTCCGCCTACAAAACCTACTTTTCCGGTCTGTGTGGTCCGTCCTGCCACATATCCAACCAGGAAGGAGGGTTCCTGGGCACGGAACATAACTCCAGTCACATTGGAAGGTGTATCCTCATAAGCATTGTCAATAATCGCATACTGGATATCAGGATTGCTGTCGGCTGCCTCCAGCACTGCATCAGCACAGGCGTAGCCTACGCCCCATAACAGATTGGCACCGCTGTCTCCCAGCCTTTCTAAATTCGTTACGAAATCCGATGCCTGCTTTGACTCGATGTAGTTAACCTCTGCACCGGTCTTGTTCTTTAACTCAGTAAGGCCTTCCCATGCGGACTGGTTAAAGGACTGGTCATTGATTCCGCCTGTATCCGTAATCATTGCAACGGAAAAGCTGCTCTTTCCTCCGGAAGTTTCCTCCTGGGTTTTTGTGGTCTCCGTTTTTCCGCCTCCGCAAGCCGTAAGTGACAGCACCATTGCCGCTGTTAAACCAAATACAATACCTTTTCTCATCATAACCTGATTCCTCCATTTTTCATTCTATACAATTTGTATTTCTTTAAACCCACATTGAACCGCCAGTTCCTTTAATTTCTCCATTTGGTCCTGAGTAGGGCTTTTTCTATGTTCCATTTTACCTCTCACCCCATAATTGCGGAATGTAATAAGCTTTAATCTGAAATCCTCCAGATAAGGGGTTACTTCGGCGGCCACTCCTTTGATGACCTCCTCCATGTCCACATCTTTATCTTCTGCCAGACCGGAAGAAGATTCTCCCTCCAGACATACAAGCCTTACCTCATATAATTTACCTGCCTGGGCCAGATAGTTCAGATTCTTTTTAACAATACCATTATCTCCGCCTGTCAGCCTGTGAAACACCTGGGAGTCCCACGCTTTCACATCCAGCATGACTTTATCCGTCACAGCCATGAGCTCCGGATGCTTTGTGAAATCCACGCAGCCATTGCTGTCCAGAAAACAAGATATCCCGGCTTTCCCTGCAAGTGTGAACAATTCTGTGAGAAATTCCGGATACAGGCCGCATTCACCGCCGGATACTGTGATCCCCTGAATAAACGGTATATTTTTTGAAATCTGTTCCCAGACGTCCATAGCCTCCATCCACCGAACCTTTGGAGATGCGTAATTGGGACAGACCCGTATGCAATGATCGCACTGGGTACAGACTGCCTCATCCCATATGACCTGTTTCCCTGATAGGGATAAGGCGCCTGCCGGACACTGGCTGACACAAACGCCGCAGCCATTGCACAGCCGCTGTGTCTCCGGGTTATGGCAGTAAGCGCAGGCGATATTGCAGCCCTGGACAAACACCGCAGTCCGGCAGCCCGGCCCGTCTACTACACTTAAGGGAATCATTTTGTTAATAGCGGCTCTCACTGCAGCCCCCTTACCTTCCGGTTCTCAAGATGGGCATTGCGGTAATTGTCTCCGCCCAGATGCACCGTATTCTGGAGTACGGCTTCGCCTTCATAATATTTTTCCATTTCGCTCCGTTTGACCAGATATCCCGTGATACGGACCAGATCGCTGTCAGAAGCATAGAAGCTTATATATTTGTCCCCCAGAGAAAACGCTCCTTTTACGATATCCAGCATGGCGGCCGGATTGTTTCTTCCTGTGGGATCAAAGGAGAAGATATCCGCGCAGCCAGTCGGGAAAAACTTGTGGAACCTGGCGCTGTGACGAAGGTGATCATACATGAGTTCCGGCTCCATCCCTACCGGGATCCGCACGCCTGAGGTAATGCCATGGTCCGAATCGATGCCGACCTGGGCGTGAAGGGCAAAGTGATTGTCAAAAACCTCTGAATATAAGGCATTTGCAGTACCAGCATAATCCGCAATCACCTTCATGATCTGCTCTGCTAAGTCATCTGCTTCTGCATTGTGACCATATGTTTTCTCCGGATCTTGCATCAGCATGTTTGTACATTCCGCCAGCCCAACGACTCCGAACATTGCAAGGAACTTTTCCCTGGAAATAAAGCCTTCCTTAGAGAGGAAAGAGGTCTCAAAGAAATTGGATTCTTCTACAAGGAAACGGATTCTTTCATTCATATAGTCCCCCATGCGGGAAAGACAATCAGGCAATAGCTCTGTTAAAAACTGTTCCCTGTTCCTTGCTTCCGCAGCAAGCCTGGGAAGGACGATTCTCGATAATGTGTAGGAACCTCCGCCAATGGGAAGGATATTATAACAACTTGATATCCCGTAATCACCGTAAGTGTCATTGTGCATCTTGTGATTGCAGATCGCCGGGTTTGCACAATACAGAGAGGTATAAAGGGCAAGCTCTGCATAAGAATCAGGCGTAATGTCCTTATCATATTTCAGCGTTAAATTAGGAACCGCATTTTGAAGTTCTTTTTCAAGTTTTAAAATCAGGCGGCCTGCTCTTGTCTCTTCCGGTCCCAAATTAGCATGGCAGAAGCCATCGGTTATGGTCCGGTCCAAATAAACGAGGAAGAGCCTCAGCTTTTTTTCCGCTTCCTCATCCGTAACCCCTTCAAGAAACGGCTCTATCAGTTTATCAATATTGCCAAGATAAACAGGATAGCTGGTGATAGAGGGAACGTGGCGGTACAGAATCGTCAGAAACTGCAATACTTCGTCCAGGTCCTTAGGCGCCTCAAGCTGTAAAAATTCACAGCCGTTTTTTACTGCTTTTTCATAGTCCGGCATCACATATCTGGGACGGTAAGGCGCGTGTCCTTCATCCAGATCGCAAATCGCACCGGTGTCCTTGTAATGACGGGTTGCTTCCGGTATGGAAAGCACCTCCAGACTATTTTCCGCCGCATGGGCCAGAGCCACAACTTTCTGCTCATAAGTCAGGTTCTTTGATGTTACAATGTCTAAAATTTTATTCATCCATCCTACCTCTTTCATTTCAAGTCTTATCCATCATAAAAGGACTTATATCTCTGATACCCCTGAAATATTCACATTATAGCAATAACTTTTCACTATCTAAAGGACTTATGTCCTTTTTCGAATAAATATAATACGATTTGTACATTAGTAACATTTTTACATGTATAATTTTAGTAAAAAACACAACAAACATTGAGTGAATTTGTGCATTCTGCAGTAAAATATTTGTATGATTAAAAGCTTTAATTGTCATATAGTTCCACCTCGAACGCAAAAAGGGAGCAATTATCACTCTTTTTAAACACAAAAAGTAGCGCCCTCGTCCTGGTAAGATAAGGCGCTACTTAAAACAGTAAATTATTTTGCCAGCGACTGGAATTCCCCCAGCTTCCGGCTCTCTCGTAAAGATGAAGTTTCCAAAAGTTCGATTCATTAAAATAGTACCATTTTAATACCGCAAGACAAAAAGAAAAAGCCGAACCCCTTATAAATAAAGGGCTCGGCTTTAATTTTTAATTATTCAACGATAGTAGCAACTCTACCGGAACCTACTGTACGGCCGCCTTCACGGATAGCGAAACGAAGACCCTGCTCCATAGCTACCGGATGAATCAGCTCTACAGACATTTCTACGTTATCTCCAGGCATACACATCTCTGTGCCAGCTGGTAAATCGCAAACGCCAGTAACGTCAGTTGTTCTGAAGTAGAACTGAGGTCTGTAGTTGTTGAAGAAAGGAGTATGACGTCCACCTTCATCTTTTGTTAAAACGTAAACCTGAGCGGTAAACTTCTTGTGGCACTTTACAGAACCTGGCTTAACCAGACACTGACCTCTTTCGATATCAGTTCTCTGAACACCACGAAGTAATGCACCGATGTTATCACCAGCCTGAGCTTCGTCAAGCAGCTTACGGAACATCTCAATACCGGTTACGACAACCTTACGTGTCTCTTCATGGATACCAACGATTTCAACTTCATCAGATACGTGTAAGGTACCACGCTCTACTCTACCAGTAGCAACGGTACCACGGCCTGTGATGGAGAAAACGTCCTCAACTGGCATTAAGAATGGCTTATCTGTTTCACGTACAGGATCTGGAATCCACTCATCTACTGACTTCATTAATTCAAGAACCTTGTCGCCCCAAGAGCTGGTAGGATCTTCAAGAGCCTTTAAAGCAGAACCCTGGATGATTGGTGTATCATCGCCTGGGAATTCATACTCGTTTAACAGCTCACGGATTTCCATGTCTACTAATTCAAGTAATTCTGCATCGTCAACCATATCGCACTTGTTCATGAATACAACGATGTAAGGAACGCCTACCTGACGGGAAAGCAGGATGTGCTCTCTTGTCTGAGCCATAACACCATCGGTAGCAGCTACAACTAAGATAGCGCCGTCCATCTGAGCAGCACCAGTGATCATGTTCTTAACGTAGTCAGCATGTCCTGGGCAGTCAACGTGTGCATAGTGTCTCTTCTCTGTCTCATACTCAACGTGAGAAGTAGAAATTGTGATACCACGCTCTCTCTCTTCTGGAGCCTTATCGATATTCTCGAAAGCTACTGCCTGTCCAGTACCTAATCTTTCATGAAGAGTCTTTGTGATTGCAGCTGTTAAAGTAGTTTTGCCGTGGTCAACGTGACCAATAGTACCGATGTTACAATGGGTTTTATTTCTTTCAAACTTAGCTTTAGCCATTTTATAACGTCCTCCTTAATTTATGCTCTATTTGAGCTTTAATTTTTATGTTAGGCTGTTTTTTATTATATGCTATTTGTGCACTATTTTCAAGCCTATTTGACGGATTCCAGGCAGTCAAAGCTGCCTGAAACCCAGTGGAACCTGTTAGGAATTATTTTCCCTTTTTCTCTGCAAGAACTTTTTCCTGTACGCTCTTCGGTACCTGCTCATATTTCTCAAAGAACATAGAGTAGTTACCACGTCCCTGTGTTTTGGAGCGTAAATCTGTAGAATAACCGAACATCTCCGCTAACGGAACATATGCTTTTACCATCTTTCCGCCGCCGATGTCTTCCATACCTTCGATACGGCCACGACGGGAGTTGATATCACCGATAACATCGCCCATATAATCCTCTGGCATGGTTACTTCTACTTTCATGATCGGCTCAAGAAGAATGGCGCCGCCCTTGTTCATAGCATCCTTAAACGCCATGGAACCAGCGATGTGGAATGCCATTTCACTGGAGTCTACCTCATGGTAGGAACCGTCGTATACGTTTGCCTTAACACCCAGTACCGGGAATCCGCCCAGAATACCGGACTTAGTTGCTTCCTCGATACCTTGGCCAACTGCCGGAATGTATTCCTTCGGAATCGCACCACCGACAACGGAAGACTCGAATTTAAAGGTCTCTTCGCCGTTAGGATCCATCGGCTCAAAGCGAACCTTACAGTGTCCGTACTGACCACGTCCACCAGACTGTTTCGCATACTTGCTGTCAATTTCAACCAATTTTGTAAATGTTTCCTTATAAGCAACCTGAGGAGCACCTACATTGGCTTCTACGTTGAACTCGCGGAGCAGACGGTCTACAATGATCTCCAGATGAAGCTCTCCCATACCGGAAATGATAACCTGGCCAGTTTCCTGGTTGGTCTTTGCACGGAAGGTAGGATCTTCTTCTGCAAGCTTTGCTAAAGCTTCGCCCATCTTGCCCTGACCAGCTTTGGTCTTTGGCTCGATAGCGATATCGATAACCGGCTCTGGGAATTCCATGGATTCCAGAATTACCGGATGCTGATCGTCACAGATCGTGTCACCTGTTGTTGTAATCTTAAAACCAACAGCAGCAGCGATATCACCGGAATATACCTTATCCAGCTCAGATCTCTTGTTGGCATGCATCTGAAGGATACGTCCAACACGCTCTTTTTTGCCCTTGGTTGCATTCAGCACGTAGGAACCGGAATTCATAATACCGGAATATACGCGGAAGAATGCCAGCTTTCCAACGAACGGGTCTGTCATGATCTTAAATGCCAGAGCGGAAAATGGCTCTTCATCAGAAGAATGACGCTCGATTTCATTGCCGTCCATATCAACACCCTTAATAGAAGGAATGTCAGTAGGAGCAGGCATATATTCAAGAACTGCATCAAGGAGTTTCTGAACACCCTTGTTTCTGTATGCGCTTCCGCAGCATACCGGAATGGCCGTGCAATTGCAGGTTGCAATTCTTAATGCTTTCTTTAATTCTTCTACGGAAGGCTCTTCCCCTTCCAGGTATATCATCATTAAGTCATCGTCTAACTCGCAGATTTTTTCAACTAATTCGGCACGATAAAGCTCTGCATCATCCTGCAAATCCTCTGGGATATCAACGACGGAAACATCATCGCCCTTGTCACCGTTAAAGATATAAGCCTTCATTTCGAACAAATCGATGATTCCCTTGAATTCATCTTCTGCACCGATAGGCAGCTGAATGCAGATTGCATTCTTGCCCAGACGGGTTTTGATCTGTTCAACAGCGCCGTAAAAGTTTGCACCCATGATATCCATCTTGTTAATGAATGCCATACGGGGTACGTTGTAGGTATCAGCCTGACGCCATACGTTCTCGGACTGTGGTTCAACACCGCCCTTTGCACAGAATACGCCTACAGCGCCATCCAGTACACGTAAGGAACGCTCAACCTCTACTGTAAAGTCAACGTGTCCTGGAGTATCAATGATGTTAATACGATACTCAGGAGCGCCCGGCTTCACCTGGCAATTTTCATGCATGGTCCAGTGGCAGGTTGTAGCAGCTGAAGTAATTGTGATACCTCTTTCCTGCTCCTGCTCCATCCAGTCCATGGTGGCAGTACCTTCATGAGTATCACCGATTTTGTAGTTTACACCAGTATAATAGAGGATACGCTCGGTCAATGTAGTTTTACCTGCATCGATGTGGGCCATAATACCAATATTTCTGGTTCTTTCCAATGGATATTCTCTTCCAGCCAAAGCTTTTTCCTCCTATTAGAATCTGTAATGAGAGAATGCCTTGTTAGCCTCAGCCATCTTGTGCATATCTTCTTTCTTCTTTACAGCAGCACCGGTGTTGTTGGCAGCATCCATAATCTCATTTGCAAGTCTTTCTTCCTGAGTCTTTTCGCCTCTCTTACGAGAGAACAGAGTAATCCATCTTAAGGCTAAAGTCTGTCTTCTTTCCGGTCTTACTTCGATCGGCACCTGATAGGTAGCTCCGCCGATACGTTTTGCCTTTACTTCAAGTACAGGCATAATGTTGTTCATTGCTTCTTCGAATACTTCAACGGCTGGTTTGCCGGTCTTTTCTTCTACACGGGTAAATGCACCGTATACGATCTTCTGAGCAACACCCTTTTTACCATCATACATGATGTTGTTGATCAGCTTTGTAACAACTTTGTTATTGTAAAGCGGATCTACTAATACGTCTCTTTTTTGTGTATGTCCTTTACGTGGCACGTTACTTCCCTCCTTAATATGGCCGTTCAGCCTTTACCGACTAATCGGCTATTCATTAGATCTTAGGTACTCACAAACATTCAAGTTGCGTTCGCGCTCGGTTTCTATAATATATAACCCTGCAACCTACAGGTTCAATATCTAAAGTCCGGCACTAGAAATTCAAATGTGTGGTCTAATTATTTTTTCTCTTTCGGTCTCTTTGCACCATACTTGGAACGAGCCTGTCTTCTGTTAGCTACTCCTGCGGTATCAAGTGTACCTCTGACGATATGGTATCTGGTACCTGGTAAGTCTTTTACTCTACCGCCACGGATTAAAACAACGCTATGCTCCTGAAGGTTATGACCTTCACCTGGGATGTAACTTGTTACTTCGATGCCATTAGAAAGACGTACTCTGGCGATCTTTCTAAGAGCTGAGTTAGGTTTTTTAGGTGTAGCAGTTTTAACTGCCGTGCAGACGCCCCTCTTCTGTGGAGCAGAAATATCAGTTGCCCTCTTCTGTAAAGAGTTGTAACCCTTCTGCAGAGCTGGTGCCTGAGATTTCTTTGCGCTTGTCTGTCTACCCTTTCTTACTAACTGGTTAAATGTTGGCATTCCATTCACCTCCTGTGATATTGTCTGTGGTTGCTGTTATCTTCAGCTTAATTTACGCACAAAAACATGACGCGTTAATGCACGCCTAATTATTATATACATTTTGTATTTTTCTGTCAAGGATTTTTTTTAAATATACACATCCAGCCAATAAAAAAGGCAAAATGTCTTAAAAACAAGAACATTCAATGGTTGAAACCCGGAGCCAGAATTTTCTTGGAAATTCCAGCTCCGGGTTTTGCAATTTAAGGATTATCTCATTGCTTATTCAACAATCTCATTCTCATCAATATCAAGAACCTCTTCCGCTTCATTGAATCCATCTTCTGCCAGCAGGATCTCATCCTCTCCCTCTGACAGCTTGATCTCATCCTCTCCCTCGAAAGCAGAATCTGTATTCAGTCCGATGGTGCGGTAACGCTTCATACCGGTACCTGCCGGAATCGGCTTACCGATGATTACATTCTCCTTCAGACCAATTAAGTGATCGACCTTGCCGTTAATCGCAGCTTCTGTCAGAACCTTTGTGGTCTCCTGGAAGGAAGCCGCGGATAAGAAGGAATCTGTAGCCAGAGATGCTTTTGTAATACCAAGCATAACCTGCTTTCCTTCTGCCGGATTCTTTCCTTCTGCAAGAAGAGCATCATTTAAGTCATTGTAATCCAGAACATCCATAGAGGTTCCCGGAAGCACATCACTGTCTCCGCTCTCCTCAATTTTTATCTTCTTAAGCATCTGTCTTACGATCATCTCAACGTGCTTATCATTGATCTCAACACCCTGTAAGCGGTATACACGCTGTACTTCCTGGATCATATAATCCTGGACAGCGCGGACGCCTTTGATCTTTAAGATATCGTGTGGGTTCACACTACCTTCCGTCAGCTCATCGCCGGCCTCGAGCACCTGGCCATCCTGAACCTTGATTCTGGATCCGTAAGGGATCAGATAGGTCTTGGAATTGCCTGTTTCGTTCTCAGTAACAATGATCTCCCGCTTTTTCTTAGTGTCCTTAATGGCCACTACGCCGCCGAATTCTGCAATGATTGCAAGACCCTTTGGCTTACGAGCCTCAAAAAGCTCCTCGACACGGGGAAGACCCTGTGTGATATCGCCACCGGCAACACCGCCGGTATGGAAGGTACGCATAGTCAGCTGGGTTCCTGGCTCACCGATGGACTGGGCAGCGATGATACCGACTGCTTCGCCTACCTGAACTGGCTGTCCGGTTGCCATGTTGGCACCGTAACATTTTGCGCAGACACCCATATGGGATTTACAGGTTAATACGGTACGGATCTTCACGGAATCACGGTCAAGCTTCTTTAACACGTTCATAACCGCAGCTGCACGCTTCGGTGTACACATGTGGTTCGCCTTCACGATCACTTCTCCGGTATCTGGATCTGTAATGGTTTCCGCAATGAACCGTCCTGTTAGACGCTCCTGTAAGCCCTCAATGGTTTCCTGACCATCTGTAAATGCTTTGATTTCCATAAACGGAATATCTTTGCCTTCTAAGCAGTCGATTTCACGGATAATCATATCCTGGGAAACGTCTACAAGACGTCTGGTCAAATAACCGGAGTCAGCCGTACGGAGAGCCGTATCGGAAAGTCCTTTACGTGCACCGTGAGCGGAGATAAAGTACTCCAGTACGTCAAGACCTTCACGGAAGTTGGACTTGATAGGAAGTTCAATGGTGTGACCTGTGGTATCGGCCATAAGTCCACGCATACCTGCAAGCTGTTTGATCTGTTTGTCAGAACCACGGGCTCCGGAATCGGCCATCATATAGATGTTGTTGTATTTATCAAGTCCGGTCAGCAGGTCATGGGTCAACTGGTCATCAGTCACTTTCCATGTGTCAATTACTTCTTTATAACGTTCTTCCTCCGTAATAAGTCCGCGGCGGAAGTTCTTTGCAATCTGATCAACCGTTGCCTGTGCATCAGCAATCAGCTTCGGTTTGCTCTCCGGCACTGTCATGTCGGAAATGGATACGGTCATAGCGGCTCTGGTAGAGTACTTATAACCAATAGCCTTAATGTCATCCAGGGTTTCTGCAGTCTGAACTGCTCCATGAACGTTAATAACCTTTTCAAGGATCTGCTTTAACTGCTTCTTGCCTACATGGAAATCAACTTCCATCAAAAGCTCGTTGCCTGGAACAGAGCGGTCAACGAATCCAAGGTCCTGAGGAACAATCTCATTGAAGATGAAACGGCCTACGGTTGATTCTACGGCTCCGGTCTTTACGGTACCATCCGCCATTTTTTTGCTCACTCTGGCTTTAATTCTGGAATGAAGGGTAACTGCCTGGTTTTCGTAAGCGAGAATGGCTTCATTCACGCTCTTAAATACCATTCCTTCGCCCTTGGCTCCCGGTCTTTCCTGGGTCAGGTAGTAAATACCCAGAACCATATCCTGAGAAGGAACTGCCACAGGACCGCCGTCTGACGGCTTTAATAAGTTGTTAGGCGATAACAGGAGGAACCGGCATTCTGCCTGGGCCTCTACGGAAAGAGGCAGATGGACTGCCATCTGGTCTCCGTCAAAGTCGGCGTTGAACGCGGTACAAACCAGGGGGTGAAGCTTAATAGCTTTACCTTCGACCAGAATCGGCTCAAATGCCTGGATACCAAGTCTGTGAAGGGTAGGCGCACGGTTTAACATAACCGGATGTTCCTTGATAACATCTTCCAGGACATCCCAGACCTCTGTCTGAAGACGCTCTACCATCTTTTTGGCATTCTTTATATTATGAGCGGTTCCGTTGGAAACCAGCTCCTTCATAACAAAAGGCTTAAACAGCTCGATGGCCATTTCTTTTGGCAGACCGCACTGGTATATCTTAAGTTCCGGTCCAACTACGATAACAGAACGGCCGGAATAGTCAACACGCTTTCCTAAAAGGTTCTGACGGAAACGGCCCTGTTTTCCCTTTAACATATCGGAAAGAGACTTTAAGGCACGGTTTCCCGGTCCGGTTACCGGCCTTCCCCTTCTGCCGTTGTCGATAAGGGCATCCACCGCTTCCTGAAGCATACGCTTTTCGTTGCGGACAATGATGTCCGGAGCTCCAAGCTCCAGAAGACGGGCAAGACGGTTGTTACGGTTTATGATTCTTCTGTATAAATCATTTAAGTCGGAGGTGGCAAAACGGCCGCCGTCAAGCTGCACCATAGGACGGATATCCGGCGGAATTACCGGAACCACTGTCATGATCATCCACTCCGGCAAGTTGCCGGAATTGCGGAATGCTTCCACAACCTCCAGCCTCTTGATAATTCTTGCACGTTTCTGTCCAGTCGCTTCCTTTAACCCTTTCTTTAACTCCTCAGAGTCCTTTTCAAGGTCAATGGAATGCAACAGCTCCAGAATGGCTTCAGCTCCCATTCCTACGCGGAAGGCACCGTAGCCGTATTTTTCCATTTCTTCCCGGTATTCTTTTTCCGATAAGACCTGCTTATACTGCAGTCCCGTATTGCCGGCATCAAGAACCACATAAGATGCGAAATACAGCACCTTTTCCAAGGTTCTTGGGGAAATGTCCAGGATCAGACCCATACGGCTGGGGATTCCCTTAAAATACCAGATATGGGAAACAGGAGCCGCAAGCTGTATATGGCCCATACGCTCTCTGCGGACACTGGCCTTGGTTACTTCAACGCCGCATCGGTCACAGATAACGCCTTTGTACCGGATTTTCTTATATTTACCACAATGGCATTCCCAGTCCTTGCTGGGTCCGAAGATCCGTTCACAGAACAAACCGTCTTTTTCCGGCTTTAAGGTTCTGTAGTTGATTGTCTCAGGCTTTTTCACCTCACCATGGGACCATTCCAGAATCTTCTCCGGAGATGCCAAACCGATCTTTATGGCATCGAATGTCATTGGGTGGTAAGTTTCATTGTTTTCAGGCATGAGCGGTTCTCCCTTCAATTATTCTTCGTCTGAATCTTCAAATTCTGCGTCATCGAACTCCTCTAAAGAATCGTCGATACCGTCTGCTTCTGTATCCTCACATTCCTCTTCTTCCACGCTTACCAGTTCTGCATCCTTAAATTCCTGCTTCTGGTAACCGAAGTTGCCAAAGGACTCTTCATCCCGGTAACGTCTGTCGCCCTCAATGATGGACCTTAAATCAGTTTCTTCATAGTCGGTACTTTCCGCAATCTGGACCTCCGTATTGTCATCACGCAGCACTCTTACATCCAGCGCCAGTGACTGAAGCTCTTTTAACAATACCTTGAAGGATTCCGGAATTCCCGGTTCAGGAATATTATCACCCTTAATGATGGCTTCGTAAGTCTTTACACGGCCTACCACATCATCGGATTTCACAGTCATGATCTCCTGCAGCGTGTAGGAAGCGCCATAAGCCTCCAGGGCCCAAACCTCCATCTCTCCGAAACGCTGGCCGCCGAACTGGGCTTTACCGCCGAGAGGCTGCTGGGTAACCAGAGAGTAAGGACCTGTGGAACGGGCATGGATCTTATCGTCAACCAGATGGTGAAGCTTCAGATAATGCATGTGGCCGATAGTAACCGGGCTGTCAAAGAACTCGCCGGTACGTCCGTCACGAAGGCGGACCTTACCATCACGGTTAATCGGAACACCCTTCCACAATTCCTTGTGATCCAGGTGATCACCCAGATATTCAATAACCTCAGGCTTTAAGGTATCTTCATATTTATCCTGGAAATCCTCCCACTCAATGTTTACGTAGTCGTTGGCTACATCCAGGGTATCCATAATGTCAATCTCGTTTGCACCGTCAAATACCGGAGTGGATACATTAAATCCAAGAGCCCTTGCTGCAAGGCTTAAATGGATCTCAAGCACCTGTCCGATGTTCATACGGGACGGCACGCCCAGAGGGTTTAATACGATATCTAACGGACGGCCATTGGGAAGGAACGGCATATCTTCTACAGGGAGCACGCGGGAAACAACACCCTTGTTACCGTGACGGCCGGCCATTTTATCACCAACAGAGATTTTTCTCTTCTGGGCAATGTAAATGCGGACGGTCTGGTTCACGCCTGGAGAAAGTTCATCACCGTTTTCTCTTGTAAACACTTTTGCATCTACAATAATACCGTAAGCGCCGTGAGGTACCTTTAAGGAAGTATCGCGGACTTCTCTTGCCTTTTCACCAAAGATGGCACGCAACAGACGCTCCTCTGCGGTCAGCTCGGTTTCGCCCTTAGGAGTAACCTTACCAACCAGAATATCACCGGCACGAACTTCTGCACCGATTCTTATGATTCCTCTCTCATCAAGATCCTTTAAGGCATCCTCACCAACTCCGGGAACATCCCTTGTAATCTCTTCCGGCCCTAACTTGGTGTCACGGGCTTCGGCCTCATATTCCTCGATATGAACGGAGGTATAAACATCTTCCTGTACCAGTTTCTCACTTAAGAGAACCGCATCCTCGTAATTGTAGCCCTCCCAGGTCATGAAGCCAATCAGAGGGTTCTTACCGAGAGCAATCTCGCCGTTCTGAGTGGATGGGCCGTCTGCAATAACTTCTCCCTTTTCCACATGGTTGCCCTTATATACAATTGGCTTTTGGTTATAACAGTTAGACTGGTTGCTTCTTTTAAATTTAGTCAGGCGATAAACATCTTTTCCGCCGTCGGAATCTCTCTTAATGATGATTTCATTGGAAGCGGAACGCTCCACAACGCCGGTATTTCTGGCAACAACACAAACACCGGAGTCTACCGCTGCCTTGGATTCCATACCGGTTCCTACGACTGGGGTCTCTGTTGTAAGCAGAGGTACGGCCTGACGCTGCATGTTTGATCCCATGAGGGCACGGTTTGCATCGTCGTTTTCAAGGAAAGGAATCATGGCAGTTGCAACGGAAAATACCATCTTCGGAGAAACGTCCATAAGATCAATGTTTTTCCTCTGGAATTCGGAAGTTTCTTCACGGAAACGTCCGGAAATATTCTTATGAATGAAATGGCCATCATCATCAAGCGGCTCATTCGCCTGTGCAACCACGAAATTATCTTCTTCGTCAGCAGTCAGGTAAACAACCTCATCAGTAACCACCGGATTCTGGGCATTGGTCTTATCCACTACGCGGTAAGGAGCCTCTACAAATCCGTACTGGTTTACCCTTGCATAAGTAGCGAGGGAGTTGATCAGACCGATGTTAGGACCTTCCGGGGTCTCAATCGGGCACATACGTCCATAATGGGTATAGTGAACGTCTCGAACCTCAAATCCGGCACGGTCTCTGGAAAGACCGCCAGGTCCCAATGCGGATAAACGTCTCTTATGGGTCAGTTCTGCCAGCGGGTTGTTCTGATCCATGAACTGTGACAGCTGGGAACTTCCAAAGAATTCCTTTACTGCTGCTGTGACAGGTTTGATGTTAATCAGCGACTGAGGTGTAATGCCATCCATATCCTGTGTTGTCATTCGTTCCCTGACCACACGCTCCATTCTGGAAAGACCGATACGGTACTGGTTCTGTAAAAGCTCACCGACTGCACGGATTCTACGATTTCCCAAATGGTCGATATCATCAGCCATTCCCACTTCTTCTTCTAAGTGCATGTTGTAATTGATGGAAGCTAAAATATCTTCCTTCGTGATATGCTTAGGAATCAGTTCGTTTATATTTCTGTGAAGGGCTTTTTTAAGAGCCTCATCATCGCCGCTTCCAGCTTCTGCCAGAATTTTTTCAAGAGCAGGATAGAATACTAACTCTGTAATACCCGCTTCCTTTGGATCAAAGTTTACAAAAGAAGTGAGATCAACCATTAAGTTAGAAAGGACCTTTTGCTTACGCTCCACTCCCTCCAGCCATACGAAAGGAACAGCCGCATTCTGAATATCGGTTGCAAGCTGCTTGTCTACTGTGCTTCCAGCCTCAGCTAAAATTTCGCCGGTTGTGGTGTCAACCACATCCTCAGCAAGGACATGGCCTGCAATACGATTTTTAAAATGAAGCTTTTTATTGAATTTATATCTTCCGACCTTTGCGAGATCGTATCTTCTGGGGTCAAAGAACATACTATTTAACAAACTTTCAGCACTATCAACAGATAAAGGTTCACCTGGGCGGATCTTCTTATATAACTCCAATAAGCCATCCTGGTAGTTATCGGACGTATCCTTACCAAAGCTGGCTAATAATTTTGGTTCTTCACCGAACAGTTCAATAATTTCCGCGTTGGTGCCAAAGCCCAGGGCACGGATCAGCACGGTAACCGGAACCTTTCTGGTTCTGTCCACACGAACGTAGAAAATGTCATTGGAGTCTGTTTCATACTCCAGCCATGCACCCCTGTTTGGGATTACCGTACAGGCATAAAGCTCTTTCCCTACCTTGTCATGTTCTATACCATAATATATACCTGGGGAACGTACCAACTGGCTAACAATAACTCGCTCGGCACCGTTGATCACAAAGGAACCGGTATCTGTCATAAGCGGAAGATCACCCATGAAGATCTCATGTTCATTAATCTCATCTTTATCTTTATTGCAAAGCCTTACCTTTACCTTTAAAGGAGCCGCATAAGTTGCATCTCTTTCCTTGCATTCTTCTATTGTGTACTTGAGGTCATCCTTACATAATGTAAAGTTGACAAACTCAAGACTTAAGTGTCCTGCAAAGTCTGCAATCGGAGAGATGTCTTCAAAGACTTCCTTTAATCCTTCATCAAGGAACCACTGATAGGAATTCTTTTGAATCTCAATCAGGTTAGGCATCTCAAGCACTTCTTTTTGTCTTGAGAAGCTCATTCTCAGGCTCTTACCGGCTGGGACCGGACGCATTCTGCTTTTCTCCATTGACGTTTCACCCCTGTTTTCTTTCTAATCGTTTCTGTTTTTGGGCATAAATATGCCGTTAAGGCACACAAATCCACAATAGTGCACATTCCATAATAACATGACATTGTCAAGGTGTCAAGCATTTTTTACTTGTATTCTTCAATAAAATGTGTTATACTATTGCAGATAGGCCCAATTTACAAAATGAACTATTGGAGGTATTCCCGGTGAGCACATTTTTAAACGTATTATTAGTGATTCTTTTTATCGCAGCCGTGGCTATGGTAGTCCTTTATTTTCTCGGAAGAAAGCTGGAAAAGCGTCAAGTGGAGCAGCAGCAGGCACTGGAAGCTGCGGCACAGTCCGTATCCATGCTGGTAATCGATAAAAAGAAAATGAAGCTAAAAGATGCAGGGCTTCCTAAGATCGTGTATGAACAAACCCCATGGTATATGCGCCGCACAAAGCTGCCCATTGTAAAAGCAAAGGTTGGCCCAAAGGTCATGACACTGATCGCTGACGCCAAAGTATTCGAAGTGCTTCCGGTCAAAACAGAAGCAAAGGTTGTGGTAAGCGGTATCTACATAACCGAGATCAAGAGCCTTCGGGGCAAAGCGGTTCCACCGGCACCGAAAAAGAAAAAATTCTTGGACAGGTTTAAAAAGAGCGGAAAGTAAGATATCTGGTTTCTGTATTTGTAAATACATTAATACTCGTTTTTTAGAAAGTGATCTGTATCATAAAAAGATCTGTAGAACGCCGCAGCGCGACTGAAGTCGTACTCCGGCGTTTTTTGTTGATAAATGTTAATTCTCTGACCATAAAGCAATATCTGGTCGGTTCTTTGCAGAAAATGGAATCATGAAAATAATCTGTCCTGCTTCCTAATATATAGGAAGGAATACCAATCGCTTTACGGTATTTAAGGGCAGATATAATTTATCCTATTTGAAAATTTTTATCAATATCGGCCTGTTTTTGATGTAATAATATAAATCGTAATTGTTTTTTAATTTAGTTTGAATCTTATATTAATCTCAATCTTAAAGCTTTTTCTTTACAAATATTAATATTATGGTTGTTTTCAATTTAATTTTAAAAAACCTATTGACAAAACAGCATACATAAGATACAATCAAGCTACAAGGTAGTTAGTTAAAACTAACCTCCTGATAAGAGAACCTTTTCCATATAACATAATTAGAAACGAAAGGAGAACTATTATGTTTAATCAAATACAATTACCATACGCATATGACGCTTTAGAACCCCATATTGACGCTCTCACAATGGAAACCCATTATTCCAAGCATCACGCAGCATATACCAAAAATTTAAATGACGCTGCCCAGATGGCCGGTGTCGAAGACAAAGAAATTACCGCCCTCCTCTCCTCCCTTGACAGCATTTCCGATGAGGCTCTCAGAAAGGCCATACGAAACAACGGCGGTGGTTTTTACAATCATAACCTGTATTTTTCCACCATGAGCCCTAACGGCGGAGGGCAGCCTGTTGATCCTCTCAAGGAGGCGCTTGAAAAGTCTTTTGGCAGTTTTTCTGACTTTCAGAATCAGCTAAGCGGTCTGGCTGCCGGCCAGTTTGGATCAGGCTGGGGCTGGCTATCGGCAAACCGGGATGGTAAACTGGTCCTTTCCGCCAGTGCCAATCAGGATAACCCCCTCATGGAAGGCGGAGGCTTTGTCCCAATTCTTGGCATTGACGTTTGGGAACACGCCTACTACTTAAAATATAAGAATCTCAGAGTTGACTATATAAAAGCATTTTTCAATGTAGTTGATTGGAAGGCGGTTGCTACCAACTATGAAAACATTATAAATGGCTAAGAAAAGGAGGATTGTAATGAGCAAGAATTTATTTGAGAAACTTAATGAGTATCTGGCCAATCAGCAGGTCATGTATATGAAACTTCATAACCTTCACTGGTATGTAAAAGGCCGCAGCTTCTTCACACTTCATGCAAAGCTGGAAGAGCTGTATGACCAGACCGCCCAGATCATGGATGATGTGGCGGAGCGGCTGCTGGCTTTGGGCGGTTCCCCAGTAGCCAGCTTAAAGGAGGCACTGGCTCTCTCTTCCGTAAAAGAGCTGGAGGACGTTCCAATCTCCTCAGATGAAACCATTAAAAGCCTGATTTCGGATGTAGAATACTGGATCCGGGATACAAAGGAAATCGTCAAGCTGGCCGATGATGGAGCAACCGCAGATCAATTTAATGGATATCTAGCCGAATATCAGAAACTTTTGTGGATGTTTAAGTCGTATATCAGCTAAATTAATCCCTATAAACCTGGAAATGCCGCTTTCTGACAGTAATTTCGTCAGGAAGCGGCATTTTTATATTGAATTCCACATAAAAACGGGGCCGCTGCCCCAGGTTGATTTCTCAACTATGGTACAGCGGCCCCTGAAAAGCAACTGAAATCACTTCATTCAATGATGAATTAATCCTCTACAAATACAGCTGTGATTACTTTGTTGCTTTCTACTTTGTAGCAACGATCATCGCCGTCTTTTGCCTTGCTCTTGCTCTTCTGAACACTACCAGAGGTATTAACCAGTCTATATGTTACAGTCTTTTTATTCTCTGTTTTATCTGCAGCTTTAACCTCATAATACTCGGAATATCCCTTTTTGGTTACTTTGTCATATTCCACTTCATCTAAGAACTTCTCTGTTGTCAGAAGTTTGATTTCTGTATATTCTCCATCTTCTGTCGTAGCCTTAACTACAGAATACTTGTCGTCCTTATCAGCCTTTAACAGCATGCCTCCAAGGTAATATTTGTCACTATCAACACCAAATTTACCCTGTCCCTTGGAGCTTCCGGACTTATTGAATAAGAACTGGAAGGAATCTCCGTCAATGGTAACATTCTGCTTGCCGGTCTTCATAGCACCGTCATTGTCGCTTCCAAAATAGTACATTCTGTATTTTGCATCCGTATACAGATCAGATACGTTCTCTTTGAAATTATCTTCTGTATCAAAGTGTAATTTATCTAAGTCGTCATCACCTGCAACATCATCAATGTCAGTTGTACTGTTGCCAATAAACTTAATAGCAACCAGGCCATCCTTCATGACGCCATAGGAATCAAACGCATATTTCTTGCCATTAATGGTCTTGATTTCTGATGCAACTAATTTACCATCCTTATCGGAATAGTACCAGTTACTTTCGTCATCATCATAATCGTCCTGATTAAGATAAGAATCAGGCACAACCTGGAACCACCCCTTGGTTACTCTGGCGCCATCATCAGGGCTTCCATAATATCTGAATCCACTGGTGTATTTAGAACCTCCCTGGGCATCAGAAGCAGTGCTATCTGTTGCTTTCGCATCGGTAGGAGTAGCCTCCCAGTTAACCCATTCAGCATTCATACGGCCATATTCATCAAAGCTGTATTTTTTACCATTGATGGTCTTACCTTTTTCGTCGGTCATTTTTTTACCATTGGTCTTGAAGTAGAAATAACGTGTCTGATCTTCATCATCAAACAACTTGTCACTGGAAAAACCAGGATCTACAGCGCCATCGTAACTATTATCCACGATATCCAGATACGCCCATTCGCCAACTTTCTGGGCACCATCATTCTCATCTCCGCAATAGTAAATACCGTCACGCCACTTGTCATCACCAGTTACTCTTTCGCCGCTGTCGTCAATCCAGCCATACAGCATTTTGCCTTCATCATCAAAGATATATTTCTTTCCGTTAACAGTCTTGAAAGAAGCATTGTTTCCGTTACTGGAGCTCTTAAAAGCTTTACCATTAGATCCGAAGTAGTACCAGTGATTCATTGGTTCTTCATCATCATCATCGCCGCCGTCATAATCATCATTTTCTACGGAAACCCACTTATTAGCTACCATAGCACCGTTCTCATCTACATAATAGTAGTTGTCACTGTATTCAACAACAACATCGGTAGCCATCTCGCCGTCTTCGTTTAAGTAGAACCAGTTATCTCCTGATTTCTCCCATTTCTCTGTCTCTAAATCTCCGCTCTTGTCATAGTACACCCATGTTCCATTCTCTTCCTGCCAGCCGGTTGCTGCGAAAGAGGACATAGAAGCACCTAAAGCCAGCAGCGCTGCTGTGGATAATACAGCAACTAATTTGGTCTGCTTTCTCATAATTAATGCACTCTCCTTTTTTTCTTTTTGAAATATTTTTCGAAATTCCTAATTGCATTACGAGGTAATTATACTTCTAATATTGGAAATTATCGTAAGCAACGGGCTATTTAAGCGCATTTATTCAATATTTATTACAGTTTTTTCGAATTTTTCTTGATTATTTTTCTAAACACCTATATACTTATGTTAAACTGTTTTTGCATCAAACTATAAGGAGAATAAAGACATGGTAAAAGAATACGCCGTAACTAGTTCAGAAGCTGAAAACAAAAGTGTCGTCGAGCAAAGCCTTGATGATTTTCGTGACTACCTGGAGTTCAACAACATGTCCTCCAATACCGTTCACGTATATTTATTTGCAGTAAAACAATTTCTTGGGTTATATCATGTGATCAGCCATGACAATCTCATGCTTTATAAATGTTACCTTATGGAGCATTACAAACCCCAGACAGTCAACTTAAGAATCAGGGCTCTTAATTGTTACACAGAGTCTTTACAGCTGTCCTCATCGAAAATGCTGATGATTCGGATTCAGCAGAAAACATTTCTGGAAAACGTTATCAGTCAGGCTGATTACGAGTACTTAAAAAAATGTCTGATACGTTCCGGAAACATGCTGTATTATTTTGTCATACGTTTTATGGCAGCCACAGGCGTCCGGGTCAGCGAGCTGGTCCAGATTAAAGTAGAGCATGTAAAACGCGGTTATATGGATATTTACTCTAAGGATAATAAAATAAGAAGAATCTACATACCCAAAAGTCTCCGGGACGATGCTTTAAAATGGCTGCGCCAGATTGACCGAGTAAGCGGATACGTATTCTTAAACCGTTACGGAGATCCGATCACGCCTGCCGGAATCCGGGGCCAGCTGAAAAAATTTACAGTCCTCTATGATTTGGATCCCAAAGTGGTTTATCCCCATTCCTTCCGTCACCGCTTTGCCAAGAACTTCATTGAATGCTGTGGGGACATTTCTATGCTTTCGGATATTTTAGGACATGAAAGCATTGAAACTACAAGGATCTATCTTCACCGGAGCAGTACGGAACAAAAGCAAATCGTCAATCAAATTGTGAATTGGTAGGATAATATGTTAAATGAAGAATTACTGAATGATTTTAAGAAATTTCTGAAGAAAAAGAATTTATCAAATAATACTATTACGGCCTATGCGGGCAGTGTCCGGCTTTTTTACAGTATGTATAAGGAAATCACACCGGAGAGTCTTCAGCGTTACAAAAGCTACCTGATTACCCGCTACCGGCCGGCAAC
The DNA here is from genome assembly GCF_900105215.1 of Lacrimispora sphenoides. NCBI lineage: Bacteria > Bacillati > Bacillota > Clostridia > Lachnospirales > Lachnospiraceae > Lacrimispora > Lacrimispora sphenoides. The sequence goes on from NZ_FOIP01000001.1 coordinate 708,171, forward strand.
CATCAACCAGCGGATCTATGCCATGAATCACTTTTCCCGTTTTCTGGCAGAAACCAATGGAGAGGAATATATTTTAGTCGCCTCTTACCATCTGCCTTCGGTAAAAGTCCAGCAAAAAACGTTCCTGGATACCGTTATTTCTAATGAGGATTACGAGATTTTTAAAGAGAAGTTAAAAGAAGAGAAGAATTATTTCTGGTATTTTATTGTCCGCTTTCTGGCAGCCACAGGCGCCAGGGTCAGTGAATTGATCCAAATCAAGGTAGAGCATTTAAACCTGGGCTATCTGGACCTTTATTCCAAAGGAGGAAAGGTGCGCCGAATCTATTTTCCAGATTCCCTATGTGAAGAGGCGCTGGAATGGTGCCACAACCAGGGCAAACAAAGCGGTTTCCTCTTTTTAAACAAAGAAGGACGTCTGATCACCCCGCGGGGAATCAATTTTCAGCTGAAGCATCTGGCCAGGCGCTATGGAATAAATCCTGACACGGTTTATCCTCATTCCTTCCGCCACCGTTTTGCCAAAAACTTTTTGGCCTGTTTTAATGATATTTCTCTTTTGGCGGATTTAATGGGACATGAAAGCATTGAGACTACCAGGATTTATCTCACCCGTTCCAGCCAGGAGCAGCAGCAGATTCTGGACGAAATTATCACATGGTAAACAACTTTTTTGTAATCTTGTTTATTTTTCCACATTTTTACAGTATAATTTCGGAAAGGAGGATAATATACCATGATAATTTCTTTTCGTTTTAAAAACTTTCGTTCCTTTCTGGATGAAACTTTTATTGATATGAAAGCGGTTAATTACAAGGAACATCCAAATCATCTGGTAATGGCCGGTAACAAAAAACTGCTTAAAACGCTGGCCATATATGGAGCAAATTCCAGCGGCAAAACCAATATTTTTCTCGCTTTTACCAGCTTTCACTCTTTTATCTTCTGGCAGCTTTTTTCAATGGAGGACATTCCCAGAAAACATTTTATGTCGCTCTTACAGATTAGCTCTTTGGATAGAATTCTTCCATTCCTGGATGAGAAAATTAACACCCAGCCAACGGAAATGGAGCTTACCTTTATTAGCGGGGAGCGGGTTTATGAATATGGCTTCTCTGTCCTGAACAAGAAAGTTCTCACGGAAAACCTGGCCGTGGATAACCATGTGGTATTCACACGGAATGCCGATGAAATTACCATCGGACGCCAGTATGAAAAAGTGTTACGGCAGAAGACAGGAATCCGTCCTCACGAGGACCGGTTATTCTGTTCTATTTTAACATGCCTGGATATTCCCGAGATCACGGCATTCATGGAGCCTTTTGAGTCCTTTTTTTCGAAGCAGATCGCATATTATTGTGATTTTCTTGAACCATTCCAGCTTGCGGGCCATCTGGTCATGGATGGAAGGGCATACAAAGCCCTTGAAAACCCGGAGGCTCTTAATTATGCCTTGGGGCAGCTAAGAAAGCTGGGAATCCCAGCAGAAGAGCTTATTATTGAAAAGGGAATCCCCAAGCTCGGATACCGGGTGAAATCCCGGGAGACCGGCGAGTACCGAATACAATATATGGACTACACAAAGGTTTCCCTGGGCACTATGAAATACCTTCAATTATTCATTCAGGTTTATCATCTGTCCCAGGAGGGTGGTGTTCTGATGATTGATAACATATCAAATGAATTCCATCCGTCTGTTACAAAGTTTTTTATTGATACTTTTCAGAAGGACAAAAATTTAAACATACAGATTCTTTTCACGACCTACGATATTTCTATCTTAAATAACCAGCAGTTTCGACGGGATGAAGTAGCTTTTGTAGATATGAATGAATATCATGAATCCAGGCTCTACACCTTAGCAGACATAAAGGTCCGGTCTGACGCCAGCTTCTCCAAGGACTATCTTTTAGGCAAATATGGAGCGATCCCGCTTCTCAAAGAATCCGTTCAATAGATAGAATGAAAAAGGCATACTGCCAATTGGCAGATGTCTTTTTTTAATTTAAGAGACGAAAGTCTGCTGTGGCTTTGGAGTGAATATCAAGCACTATGTTGCATTCCGAAACATGCTGATAATTGATATCAAGGGAATATGCCACCCGCACCTTTAAGCTGTCCTCTTCCTCATGAATCTGAATATCCTTTGTGTTGATCCCGATCATCAGTTCTCCAATGGGGGTGGCATAGCAGGACATATTTTTTTTATCCTTTTCAAATGTCATATGAACGCTGGAACTTCCGCGTTTGATGATATCCAGCCCCGACTGATGGATCTTAATGGTGTTCTTGGTCACTCCCCCTGTATCTTCCTGGATCTCGTCATACAGAATGTAGTGCTTGCCGTTTTTTAAAAAATAATCGCCGGCTGTGATCATCTCAACTGAATTGCTGTCGTCTTCTGCAATCTGCATCCCGCTGATGCTGATGAGAACATCTCTTGTCATAATAAAACTCCTTTAGTACTCCTCAATATTGATTTGTTTTGTCTCTTTTACCTGTCCCGGAAGGATGGAGGCAGCAAAACTGGTGAACTTCTCTGCCAGGTCGCTGACATAGAAACGGTATTTTTCCAGATCACTGCTGTCCTGTCCGCATAAAAGGCCATTTTCGTCCAAAATCTGTTTTAACTCCAATGCAGTTTCATATGCAGGGTTCACCAACGTCACCTCTGGTCCCATGAGCCTTCCCACGGTAGAACGGAGAAGGGGATAGTGGGTACAGCCCAGTACCAGTGTGTCAATATATTTTCCTTTTAATTCACTTAAGTATCTGGAAGCGATTTCATCGGTAACAGAATCATGCAAAAGCCCTTCTTCCACCAGCGGAACCAAAAGAGGGCATGGTTTTCCGGTCACTTCAATATCTTCTCTCATTTCCTTCATCACTCTGGTATATACTCCGCTTCGTATGGTCCCTTCTGTCCCAATGATGCCGATCTTCCCGTTTTTCGTTGACTCTATGGCGGTTCTTGCTCCTGCATGGATCACGCCCACAACAGGAATGTCCACTTCCTTTTCTACCGCCTCGAGGGCGCAGGCGGTGGCGGTATTACAGGCAATCACGATTGCCTTCACATCCTGGGTCATGAGAAAGCGGATGATCTGTCTGGTAAAACGAATTACTGTGCTGCAGGATTTACTGCCATAAGGCACCCTTGCAGTATCTCCAAAATATACGATTCTTTCATCCGGCATCTGCCGCATGATCTCCCGTGCAACTGTCAGCCCGCCTACACCTGAATCAAATACTCCTATAGGTGAATTTCTGTCTGCCATTAATTTTCCTCTTTCCCGCCCTGCTTTTCACATAAATGTCTTCCGACAGGACGTTCCTCCTATATCCTGTAACGGTCCATTGCATGCTCCAGCAGCCGGTCAACCAATTGATCCTTATTCATTCCAGCCGATTCCCAGAGCATGGGATACATGCTGATCGCCGTAAATCCGGGCATGGTATTGATCTCATTGAATACTACACTGCCATCCTTTTTCACAAAAAAGTCAACTCTTGCCAGACCATAGCCGTCTACAGCCTGGAAAATGGCCATAGCAGCTTCTCTTACCCGCTCTGTGGCCCCCTCTGGCAGAACCGGGTCTACAACCGTTCTGGAGTCAGAGTTGTTATACTTCGCATCAAAATCATAGAACTCCGCTGCCGCAAGGATCTCCCCTACTCCAGAAGCTTCTACCGGTACGTTTCCGCCTCCGAATACGGCGCATTCAATTTCCCGTCCGACAATCATCTCTTCTACCAGAATCTTGCGGTCATGATTTGCAGCTTCTACCAAAGCCTCCATAAGTTCTTTCCTGTCACCCGCACGGCTTACTCCCTTGGAAGAGCCTGCATTGGAAGGCTTTACAAACACTGGGTAAGAGAACTTCTCCTCTACCCTTCCTGCAACCGCCTCTATGTCCTTTAAATCATGGCGCATCACCGGCACATAGGCCGCCTGAGTGATTCCCAGATCATCTGCAACGATCTTTGTATATAATTTATCCATGGAAATAGCAGAGGCAAGCACCCCGCAGCCAACATATGGAATCCCCGCCAGCTCCAAAAGCCCTTGAACGGTTCCATCCTCTCCAAATAATCCATGGAGCACCGGGAATACCACATCAACCCTGACGACCTCTGTCTTTTCCCCGTCCATCAGAATAACACCGCTCATAGTTGCATCAGGAGAGATTACTGCTGAAACCGTACCATTTTTCCATGTGCCTTTTTCTATATCTTCTACAGAATCCGTTTTTATCCAACGGCCTTCTTCTGTGATCCCAATTAAAACTACATCGTATTTCTCTCTATTAATATGGTTAATAACATTGACCACTGACATACAGGATACAATATGCTCTGATGACTGGCCGCCGAATAGTACAACCGCAGTTTTTCTATCCATTTTACTCTCCTCATTAATTTCTCAATTTTACAGTGTTTATATTATAGCACATATGGTTACAATTACAAATAGATTCCAGAAAAAAGGAGGAACCCCTATGAAACAGAGACACGATTTATTTTTATGTATTACCTGTCTTCTTATCGCATTTTTGCTTACCGTTTCAGACGGAAGGCAAAAGGATGAAGCACTGGCTGCACGGATCGCTCCGGAAATCCTGCGTTTTCACGTATTAGCAAACAGCGACAGCACAGAAGACCAAACCCTCAAATTAAAAGTTCGCACCATGCTGCTCAATTCAATCTATGAGGACCTTGGAGAAAATGCATCCCTTGAGGAAACAAAAGACTTTGTTCTCACACACACAGACAGCCTGGAAAGAAAAGCGGAACACTACATGAAAAAACTGGGATATAATTATCCCGCACATATGGAACTGACCAATTGTTACTTTCCCACCAAAACCTATGGAGACATGGTATTTCCCTGCGGCAATTATGAGGCCGTCCGGGTAAAAATAGGCGAAGGAAAAGGACGCAACTGGTGGTGCGTCCTTTATCCTCCGCTATGTTTCACAGATTCTTCGTATGCGGTTGTACCGGATGCTTCCAAAGCAATATTAAAAAGTTCCATGGATGAATCTGATTATCAGATAATCAGCCGGGAAGCTCCAAAGATCCATATCCGTTTCAAGCTGGTTGATCTGCTTTCCAAGAAAGCGGAGCCTACTGTTCAGAAGCCGTTACAATCCCGTTAACCGCCCACTGGTAGGTACTATAGGCCTGATATAAGGTGTTATAAGCGGTTTGCTTTTCTCCCTCTGCCTGTGAAAATGCCATCTGGGCCTGCAAATAGTTTATCTTGCTCAGCATGCCCAGCTGATAGGAGCGGTCAGCCTTCTGCTTTTCCAGAACTGCCTTTTCATAGGCGGTGGAGGAGGCGTCATAGGCGGATTTAGACTGAAGGATCTCCTGGTAATAGGACTGCATGGTAACCGTAAGGTTCTGCTCAGCCTCTGAAATACTGGCATCCTTGTTCTTTATACCGGTAGTGGTCTGGTTAGAAGCTCCGTGACGGCTATCAATCAGATCGTAATTATTTCCGATCGCCTTTGCTGTATCCGCTGTCAGGTCCAGTGCCCCGATAACGGAAAGGTCCAGTTGGGGGATCTCTCCAATCTGAACTGATCCATCCGTCGGATAGCCGGTCATCAGGCAAAGAGATCGCTTCAAACCGTCGATGGTGTTGTCAAGCTGGTCAAGAGCGGCCTGTGCTGCCAGGACCCCTTTATTGGCTGCCAGCACATCTGCTTCCGTCGCCAAGCCCTGTTTAAGGCTTATTGACTGGGCTTCATAGCCTGATATACTTAAATCCAGTGCCTTTTGAACCATGGCCCGATTGGCCAGGGCGCTGTTATAGCCAATCATGATCTGATCTGCGGCAGAAGAGAAGGTCTTTGAATAGCGGTCAACATTTTTCTTGACTCCCAAGTCAATTCGTTTGAGTCCGTTATTCAGTTTCTCCGCATTACTGCTCAGGCCCTTTGCCGTGCCTTTTAAGGCCAAGTATACCATCATCCCTTCATCGCTGCCTGTGGCCCCTGAATCTTTCATCGCCTGGGCATCATCATTGAGATCGCGGATATACTGTCTCATTTCGTCATAGACATACTGCTGGTTGCTTAACTCATTTCCAGCCGAATCGGCTATGTTCTGAACATCAGGATTAAAATACTTCACTAAATTGGAAAGCTCATCAAATTCTATGGTCTGATCGTTAAGCCTGTTCCAAGTTTCCTCTGTCATCCCGTCAGGAATGGCAGTTCCCGTACTACCGGGTCCTGCTGCCCCATAAACCGGCAGGGCAGCGGTGAGCGTGAGGGTCACTGCCATACAGGCAGATAAATAGCCTTTCTTTCTCATATCTTATAAACCTCCTGCCGAAGCCAGTCCGTTTAACGCATTATCATAATTTTGAACCGCCTGGAACAGGCCAAGCTCTGCTGTCTTTATAGCGAAATTCTTCGTGTCATATGCATTTTTCTGCTTTAGATAATCCAGTTTGCTTAAAGCTCCCAGGTCATATTTCCTCTGGGCAGTATCCATATTTTTGCTTTCCAGAGCAAATTCTGCTCCAGCCTGGTCATACGCTGCCTTTGCCTGAAGAACCGCCCGGTAGCGCTTTGTTAAATCGGAACCAATATTCTGCTCATTGTTTGAAATCGTCCGGTTCAAGGTCTGCTTTGTAATATCCCCTACGGCATTTTCCAGCTTCCTCTTATTGATTTTTAAGGTATAGCTGTTGCCCAGGGCAGATTCCTTATCTGTATCCGGGTTCATGGCTGCAATGCGTTCCATATTCACAGCTGGAATTTCCAAAATATCCGGTGTGTCGTTGTATTTCCAGCCCAGCATAACGCAAAGCTTCTGTCTGGTCTCCTCAACGGAAGATGTCAGCTTATCAATGGAAGCCTGGGTGCTCTGAATACTCTCTAAGGCACCCAATACATCGGTCTGGGTTGCCATTCCTGCACTTTGTCTTACCAGTGCAGACTGGTACGCAGCCTCTAAAAACTCCAAGCTGCTCTTTGCAGTTTCCAGCTCATATCTCTGCTGAAAATAGGCAATCATGGAAGACTGGGCCGTTGCTACCAGATTGGCCTCCTCCTGCTCATAGGTAAGCTGATATACCTGCAAATCCTCTACGTTGTTATCTGCCATGACTTCCGCACGGTTGGCGCTGGCCGCACCGCTTGCATCAGACACCGGATCATCTCCGGTAATCATGTTTCTGTAATCGTTTGCCGCATCCCGGTAATACTGGGCATTCTGGTCACTGGTAATCCGGTCATCCTTTTTCTTATCATTAATATCCAGCTGGTTTTTCTGGACCGTCACATTATATTCACGGATCAGGCCTGCCAGTTCATCGTATTCCATCACATTGTCACGGAGCTTAGCCCACTCCTCTGGGGTTCTTGCAAACTCCGGGCTTCCGGCCCAAGCTGTGGCCGCCGGTCCGGAGACAGTAAGCGCTGCCGCAAGGCAAAATGCACTGATCTGTTTCCATTTTCTCATCCTGAATCCTCCTTAACTGGGATTTTTATGCTGTTTACCTGTCATTATCTTATCATATCCTGCTTAAAACAAGAAATCCACTTTCTTCCAAAAGGGAACCGGAAGTTACGAAGGTCCGGCTCCCTGCTGCCTCTTAATCCGGCAATAAATTCTTATCCGTTTTACCGCTCATAATGGAATAATATACTGGAAGCATGAGCAGTGACAGAATGGTGGAAGCCGTCAAACCGCCCACGTTTACTAATGCAAGGCCCTGCATGGTCTCACCATTCTTTCCGACCGCCATTGCCATAGGTACCATGGACACCACCGTTGTGAGTGTTGTCATGAGGATGGGACGGAGTCTGGTAGCTCCTGCTTCAATCAGGGCAGTGCGCTTATCCATGGTTGATCGGTACTGGTTGACCGTATCCACATAAAGGATTCCGGAGTTCACCACCGTTCCAATGAGCATTAAAAAGCCAAGGAGGGATGGCATGCTGATAGCAACTCCCGCAGCCGCCAGGAATCCAAAGGACCCGATTAAGCTGAAAGGAATCGTCGTCATGACCATCAGGGAGAACTTTGGAGATTCAAACTGGGCAGCCATAACGATGAAGATCAGGAATATAGCCGTAGCGATCGCTTTAAACAGGCTGGTAAACTCTTCCTGCATAGACTCATCCTCACTGTTCTTTGCTCTTGTAACGATATCATTCAAATACTTATTTACAATCTTTTCATCAATATCTTTTTTTGCCGCTTCTTTATCCTTTTTCGTCTTAACTACATCGGTAAAGGAGCCTGTAATAGTAACTACGTATTGTTTGTTCTTCCTGCTTATTGAGGAAGGACTGTCTTCATAGCCGATATCAGCAATATCCGTAAGCGCCACAGAGCCGCCATAGTTGTTTGGTACCATAATACCCTCTACTTTATCAAGAGTATCATAAGAATCTTTTGGATATTCCACTTTAATATCAACTTCCTGGCCTGCCACTTCCATGGTAGATGCCTTCGTACCACTCAGCATGTTGTTTAATAAGCCGCCCACACTAGCTGGGACAACGCCTTCTGCCGCTGCCTTTATAGGGTCAACCCGGACTTTTAATACAGGTGCCGCATTCTCCAGGTCCGAATGGACCTTGATGAGCTGGGGGCTTTCGATCAGCTCTGCTACCATTTGGTTTGAAACGCTTTTCAGTTTATCCAACTGGGAGCTTTGAAGGATTACCTCAAAATCATTACTGCTGCTCATTTGGCTCATGGAAGAGGTGGACTCTACGGTAACATTGCAGTCGGCAAGTTGGTTCATCTCCTTTTTCCACTTGTTTACAACCTCCTTGGTGGACAGTTTACGGTCATCTTTTAAGTAAGCTGTTAAGGTTCCCTTCTTACCTCCGCTAAAGCTTAGTCCGCTCCCTCCATAGTTTACCATATAGGACTTTAAATCACCCTCACTGGTAACAATATCTTCCAGCTTCTTTAGGATTTTATCCGCCTCTTCCAACTTAAGCCCAGGCTTCATCTCTGCAGAAACGGTTATCGTTCCCTGATCCACGTTGGGCATCAGTTCAAATCCAAGCCTGGTAGCAAGGGCAAAGGAGGCGATCAAAAGCAGAACCGACACGATCATAACCATGGCACGCTTGTTAAGCAAACGATCCACGATCTTTCGGTAGCCGTTCTGCATCGCTTTTACGATTCCTCCCATAGGAGAATTCTGCTTCTCAACAGGCCGGAACCTGCTATAGCACAGAGGAACGATGGTAATGGCTGAAAGCAGCGACGCCAGCATACAGAATACAATCGTATAGCCCAACGGCTTAAAGAGCTGGCCTGTAAGGCCTTCCAAAAGCGCCAGAGGGATAAATACGACACAGGTGGTAATGGTACCTCCAAGAATGGACTGCAGCACAACTCCCGTTCCTTCTAGCGCTGCCTGCATGTATTCCCGGAACCCGGTGCCCTTTTGGGAACGGAAGCAGCTCTCCATAACCACGATTGAGTTATCCACCATCATACCTACACCAAGAACAATACTGCTCATGGTGATAACGTTCAGGGAAAAGCCCATGGCCGCCATTAAGATTAACGACACCAGAATGGATACCGGAATGGAACTTCCTACAATGAGAGATGCCTTGATATCTCCAAAGAAAAGGAAAATAATAATCATGGAAATAATTACCGCCATGATCATGGTATCCTTAACACTGTTAAGAGCTGATGTGATCTGGTCACTGGTATCGTCAACAACTACAATATCCAGGTTGGGATATTCTCTTTTCAAAGTTTCAACGGTCTTTAACACGGCTTTGGAGACATCCACCGCACTATTTTTCTGCTGTTTATTAATGGATAAGGTAATGGTATCTTCCCCATTATACCGACCGATGGCTTCCTGTTTTTCAGATGTTTCCGAAATATCGGCAATGTCCTCCATGTAAATGGTCTTTCCACTGCCAGCCACTACAGGGATCTTTTTAAGGCTTTCTATGTTTCCTACTTCTACTCCGGTACTGACAGATAAATCACGCTTTCCCACTCCGGTACTTCCTGCCGGGTATGTAAAATCAGCCGCTTTGATGGCCTGACTGATGGAATTCATAGTAAGATGATACTGGTTCATCTTTTCCGGGATCAGACGGACACTCACATAGCCTTTCTGGCCTCCGCTTACGCCTATGCTTGCAACGGATGAAATCTTTTCAAATTCCGGTACGATTTTATCGTTTACATAGTTATAAAGATTATTCTGAGATGGATCCTTAACGGCCAAAGTCACCACAGGCATATCATTGATATTGAATTCCATAACGCTGGGAGTTTCCACGTCGTCTGGAAGCTCAACATTATCCATTTTCTTTTTCAGATCCGAATACGCCTTATTCATATCCGTACCATATTCGTACTCCAGAAGCACGATGGAAACATTCTCCTGGGAGCTGGACTGAACATTCTTAATGCCTGACAAGGTGCCGACAGCATCTTCCACCGGCCTGGTAACCAGGTCGTTTACATCCTCCGGGTTAGCTCCTGCATAAACGCTGCTGATCAACAGCATGGGGAAGTTCATTTCCGGCGTCAGCTCCATTTTAGAAGACAAAACAGAGGACAAACCAAATACAATCAAGCACAATATTGCTAAGACGGTGGTTACGGGCCGCTTTAAAACGCTTTTTGTGATTCCCATATTCCCGCCCCCTTACTGTGCTGGACCGGAAGGTTCTGTTCCAGTTTCTTCTTCTGCCGCGTCTTCTTCTGCCTGAGATTCATTATCATTCCCGCCTGCAAGAGTAACCTTAGAACCCTCATACAATTCACTGGTCCATGTGGTCACTACCTGATCATCGGCAGCAATACCGCTTTGGATCTCAGTATACTCATTGTCTGCCAGCCCTACGGTTACCGCATTCTTCTTAAGTGATCCATCTACATATGTATAAATGAACGGGTTCCCGCCCTCATAATAAACGCTGTCAACCGGAACTGTCAGGACATTCTCTGCCCTTTGGGCGATTACGTAAAGCTTTACTGAAGTCCCAGTAGCCAGGGTATCTCCATCGGGTATGGAAGCCTTTACCTTAAATAAGCCGCTTGCCTGATCAATCATTGTGCTTACTTCCGTTATGGCCGCGGTATGATCGGTACCATTCTTTTCTACCCTTATGGAATCTCCTGCCTTCAGTCCTCCTACAATGCGCTCCGGAACATAAAAGGTCAGGGATTTCCCGCCTTCCCCTGAAATAACGCAAAGGGTGGTCTGAGGTGAGACCATATCATGAACGCTGATGTTAAAACTTTCCACACGTCCTGCAATTGGCGCCGTCACCTGGCTGCTTTCCATCTGGATCTTATATGCAATTTTGGCATTCTCATATTGAAGCCTTGCCATCTCCATTTTATCGACTAGAGACTGATAATCTGCTTCCGCCACATCGCCGGCTGCATAAAGAACGGAATAACGATCGAAATTTTTCTTAGCGTCTTCATAAGTAATTCTGGCGGTTTCCGTAGTGATCCGGGAGCTTTCCACCTGTTTTGTGTCAATGACACAGAGAAGCTGGCCCGCGGATACCATATCGCCGGTCTTAACTCCTACGCTTGTAATTTCTCCGGCTCCAAGAGGTGTAACATGCACAATACTGTCCGGCTCAATCGTTCCGATCAGCTCATTGCTTAACTCAATGGTCCTGATTTCAGACTTTTCTACAGTTACAGCCGGCGGTACCTCCGCCACAAGCTCTTCCTTTTTTCCTTCCAGTGCCCTTGGAAGAATCAGTCCTGCCACGGCTGCCACAATTACAACCGCTCCTGCAATGATGAATATTTTTTTCTTCGTCATAATAACTCCTTATTTGGCCATATTAAGATTGTAATGATTGTTTACGAATTCCATATTGCAGAATTTCTAATTTTTCCAGGAAAATTTTCTTAATTTTTTCTTCATCTTCCCGATGATGGTAGTACCAGCCCATACAATGAGCAAGTTCCAAGAAAATCATGGATACCAGTTTCCCAAAGGTTTCCATACTCTGATCTTTAAAATCAGAAGTATCGATGGCACGGTACATCATCTCCTGCAGCTCTTGCTGGCTTTTGGAATTTTCCTGGCATAGCTGATGGGTCGCACCAAACATTGTCTCACTGTCGGCAATGTTCTTAATCAGCTGCAGAACATTTTCCTTTGTATTGGATATGCTGTATTGCAAAAATGTTTCGGCCGTTTTCCATAAATTACCATTATTTTTTTCCGCGCAATCTACCCAGCTATTCTGAAAATTTTCAGCAGCATCTTCGAAAATATATCTAAGAACATCACGCTTATCTTCAAAATAAGTATAAAAGCTTCCTCTTGATATTCCAGCGGCCTGGATTATTTTATTAATAGAGGCCTTTTCAAACGGCACTCTTGTAAATTCCTCCACCGCTGCATCGCGGATGGTTTTCCTTTTTCCTGCCGGAAGATTATAAAACCGTTCCGTTGGCATCTTTTCATCTCTCCTTTCTCTTTTCCCATGTGAATCCTCCGACCACACGAAAAGGTGACAACATGCCACTTATTATAATGACACGTTGTCACCTTGTCAAGAAAGGTTATATTTATTTAATAATTTTTCCAATTCTGTTTATCTTTTGCAATTTTCGGCCCTCGTTTTTGGGCAAAATGGTATGACTGCCAGGCGTTCCTATCTCCTGTCCAGAAGCTCCTTTAAGGCTTCATCGCTCTCTTCGATCCACACATCCTCTTCCTCTTCATTAAGGCCGAGAAACTTTGCAAGGGTTTCGGGCGCATCGCTGCTATTCCATTCTTCAATAAAATCATCAATGGCTTCAAATTCTATCTCACCGGCCAGATACTTCTCCTTAAACGTCATAAAATACCTCTCTTCTTATTCCTGTTCCTTGATATTCTTTGATACTGTGATCTCCTGGTTATCAATATGCTCCCGCATTGCTTCTTTTGCTTCCTGAACCTTCCGCTGTCTGACCGCCTTCAATATATTGTCATGTTCCAGCAAAAGAATCTGGCGTTTATCCTCATCCTTAATGTATTCCAGACGGTAACGGTACATCTGCTCTCTTAGATTGTTGATCATCTGCACCAGCCTGTCATTGCATGTGCCTTTATAAATCACATCATGATAAGCTTCATCCGTCTCCGCAATCTCCATGGGATTGCCTTGTTCCACGGCCTCTTTAAATTCTTCCTGCTTTTTTTCAAGCTCCTCTACGGCTTCCGGGGTCATACGCTGGCAGGCCAGTTCAATCGCCAGCTCCTCTAAGGATCTGCGGACCTCCAATACATCTCTTAAGCTCTTCTCTGAAATCTTAGCAACCTCGGCTCCCTTTCTGGGTATCATTAGTACAAGCCCTTCCAGTTCCAGTTTCCGGATGGCTTCCCGGATAGGCGTACGGCTGACTCCAAGACGATCCGCAAGCTGGATCTCCATAAGGCGCTCTCCCGGTGCCAGTTCCCCTTTTAAAATCGCCTGGCGCAGCGTGTTAAATACCACGTCCCGAAGGGGCAGATATTCATTCATATTTACCTTTAAATCATTGCTCATTTGTAACCTCCCTGGTATTGTAAAAATTCGTTAGATAAACCTGCTTTGCAAGGCTCTTGGCCTCGCCATACCTCAATTCCTCATAAGCCCTTTCTGCGGCTCTGGGGCTTGTAAATATGCCAAAAACCGTAGGGCCGCTTCCGCTCATTAAGGCGTTCACAGCTCCCAATTCTTTCATTTTGTCTTTAATCTGTGCAATCACCGGATATTCTGGAATCGTAACTGTTTCAAGCACATTTCCCAGGCGCTCTGACACCTGGTATATGTTGCGGTTCCCAATGGCTTCGATCATGCCGTCAATATCCGGATGGTCTTCTTTTCGTAAACCGGGCAAATCCAGATGCTCATAAACGAACTTCGTGGATACGCTGACCCCAGGCTTTGCTATGAGCACCTGACACTGGGGCATATCGGGAAGAGGCGTTAAAATTTCCCCGATTCCTTCACTCAGTGCTGTTCCTCTCATCAAACAATAGGGAACGTCTGCTCCGATCTTCACCCCCCGTTCCATCAGTTCTTCTCTTGTCAGGCCTAGCTGGAACATCTTGTTCACTCCGAACAGTACCGTTGCCGCATCGCTGCTGCCGCCGGCCATGCCTGCAGAAACCGGTATGAATTTATTTAAATGAATGCGGATTCCGTGAATAATATGAAACTCCTCCATCAAAAGCCTGGCTGCTTTATAAACCAGGTTGTTTTCATTCACTGGAAGATAATAGAGATTTGTCACTACCTCAATTCCCGGGGTCTCTTTTAAGTAAATATCAATCTTATCATAAAGGCCTACGGTCTGCATGATCATTCGTACCTCATGGTATCCGTCTTCCTGTTTTCTTAAAACATCAAGTCCCAGATTAACCTTACCATATGCTTTTAATCCCAGATGTCTTATCATAGGCAAACATCCCTCACTTTTTATCTCTTAGGATTGTATTTTTTTATTTTTTTGTATACAGTATTTAGTATATAACGAAACAGGAAAAAGTACAAGAGGTTTATTCCCTAATATGCCTTCTTCATTGTTAAATTTTCATAAACAATGGGAATAGCCGCTTGCTCCTGTTAGAACAAACGGCTATGCAAAAATTATATTTATGTTTGATATGACGACTGCTGCTGCATTTGCCGCTCTAATAGCTTGGAGATCTGTGGTTTGCTGCACAAAAAAATACAGTCAGATTATCTTATTTAGATAATCTGACTGTATTTAAGTTATTATTTCTTAATCAGCGTAACTTCCACCGGTATGGACTTCTCAACACTTTTCCCTTCCATGATTGATATAGCAGTTTCAACAGCTGTCTTTCCCATCAGTTCCGGCTGCTGTGCGACTGTCGCTGCCATTGTACCGTCTTCCACCGCTTTTCTCGCATCATCCGTAGCGTCAAAGCCAACTACCTTGATATCTTTTCCGGTTGATGCAATTGCTTCTACAGCCCCTAATGCCATCTCATCATTGTGCGCAAACACTCCTTTTATATCACCGTCAGCCTGCAGGATATTTTCCATAACAGATAAGCCTTCCGCTCTGTTAAAATTGGCTGTCTGGCTGGAAACCACTTTTAAATCTTTGTCAGCTACTTCGTGGAATCCCTGTCCGCGGTCAATGGCAGCAGATGCTCCCGGTACACCTTCCAGTTCAGCAACTTTTGCTCCTTCGCCAACCAGCTCTTTTAAATATTCTGCCGCCATTCTTGCACCGGCTACATTATCAGAGGCAATCTGGCACTCTACCTCGGCTCCATTTACCGCACGGTCAACTGCAATGACTTTAATTCCCTTTTTCGTGGCTGATTCTACCGCTGATGCTACCGCATCGGAATCCACCGGATTGACAATCAGAACTTTAATATTTTTTGATATTAAATCTTCAATATCGCTGATCTGCTTTGCGCTGTCATCTCCTGCATCTACTACTGTAAGCTGGATTCCTTTCTCTTTCGCAGCATTTTTGGCTCCGTCTGATAATGTCACGAAAAATGGATTATTAAGCGTTGAAACAGAAAATCCGACCGTCTGGGCACTGCCTGCAGGACTGCCTCCTTCTTTCTTCTCACCGCCGCCCGCGCTGCATCCAACTACCGCACTTGCCCCTAAGGCCATAACAGTTACCAATGCTGCTACTTTTTTAAATTTTTTCATTTTATATTCCCTCCTTTTATTTTTACCGTTTTCGGTCTGACAGAACGGCTGTCAGAATCACCAATCCTTTGATCACATCCTGGTAATACGAGGATACGCCAAGTATGTTAAGACTGTTGTTTAATACTGCTATTATGAGTACTCCGATAAATGTTCCATATATCTTACCCCTGCCACCGCTCATACTGGTTCCGCCGAGAGCGACAGAAGCAATGGCATCCAGTTCATAACCGGAACCCAGGGTAGGCTGAGCCGAATTAAGACGGGATAAAAGAATAAGACCTGACAATGCGGCCATGACGCCGGATATGACATAAGCTATAATCTTTGTTTTACGTATATTGACGCCAGCCAGTTCGGCTGCCTTCCAGTTACTTCCGGTTGCATAGATATGGCGTCCAAACGTGGTTTTTGTAAGCAGGAACCAGAAAAATGTGAACATAAGTATCAATAATATAACCGGTACCGGAATTCCAAAAACATCGCCTTTTCCAATTGATTTTAAAAGCATGCTCTCACCCAGCCTGGATATAGGCTTTCCATTGGTGTAAATCATTGTCAGCCCCCGGTATGCGGTCATTGTTATCAGCGTAGCTATAAACGGCTGTAATCTTCCTCTGGTCACCAGCACACCGCTTATCAGTCCAAGAAATGCTCCGATCAGCAGAGAGACCAGCATGGCAACACCTGCCGGCACTCCTGAAGTTATCATTCCCGCACAAAGTGCAGTGGACAACGCCAGAACGGAACCAACTGATAAATCAATGGCACCTGTAAGTATAACAAAGGTCATACCAAAAGCGATAAAACCATTTATGGAAGACTGTCTTAAAAGTGAGAGAAAATTGCCGGTCGTACGAAATTCCGGGCTTATGATACTGATCAGTGCCACAATAAGAACCAGAGAAATCAGTGCGCCATAATCTCCCATAATATTGAACCATTTTTGTCTCTTTTCTTTCATCACAGTTTCCCTCCTGTTGCAAGAGTCATGATTTTTTCCTGATTCGCTTCTCCCTTATTAAGGATACCGCGGACTGTGCCTTCCCTGATTATCATAATCCGGTCACTCATTCCCAAAATTTCCGGGAGTTCAGAAGAAACCATAATGATTGCAACTCCTTTTGCTGCCAGTTCATTAATAATGTTATAGATCTCTTTCTTTGCGCCTACATCTACTCCCCTTGTTGGCTCATCAAGGATCAATATTCTGGGATTGGTATATACCCATTTGGCAAACACGACCTTCTGCTGGTTTCCACCGCTTAACTTTCCACATTCCTGAGCCTGATGGAAACAGCGTATTTTCAATTCATTGATTGCATTTGCGGCTAAACTTTTTTCTTTTCCTTTATTAATTACATGATACCGGTCAGATATGGAGGCCAGATTTGTCAGGGAAATGTTGTTTTTTATGCTGTCTTCCAGCATAAGCCCCTCGGTTTTTCTGTCTTCCGTGATAAAGCCGATTCCATATTTTATGGCTGCAGCAGGATTGTCTATGGAACATTTGGTGCCATCAATAAAGATGTCACCTCCATCATGCTGCATATTTCCAAATATGGACCTCATGATTTCCGTGCGCCCCGCTCCCATGAGGCCGGACACCCCCAGCACTTCGCCTTCTTTTACTGAAAAATTAATATTTTCATATATTCCTTTTTTTGTAAAACCTGATACCTTTAATATTTCTTTTCCAATAGAACTCTTTCTTTCCGGATACCGTTCCCCAATCTCACGTCCAATCATCATTTTTACGATATCTTTTTCATTGGTATCTTTTGTTTCTTTTGTTCCCACATACTGCCCGTCCCTTAAGACTGTAATCCTGTCACACAGTTCAAATATCTCCTCCATGCGATGGGAAATATAAATGATGGAAACTCCGTCTTTCTGCAGCTTCTTTATTACCTTAAAAAGAATTTCCGTTTCACTGGCCGTAAGTGCCGCCGTAGGCTCATCCATGATGATCACCTTTGCCTCGCTCATAAGCGCCCTGCAGATTTCTATCATCTGCTGCTGCCCTACCGCCAGCTCTGCCATCCTTTTCTTCACAGGTATTTTAACCCCTAATTTATCCAGAATAGTTTCTGCCTGTTTTTGCATTTCTTTTTTATTGCAGATTCCTCCACGAGTGGTTATTTCCTTCCCCAGGAAGAGATTTTCTTCTACTGTCAGGTCAAAAAGTACATTCAGTTCCTGATGGATCAGGATAATTCCTGCATGTTCCGCTTCTTTCGGCGTTTTATATACAACCTCTTCTCCATCGATCAAAACCGTTCCGGAATCTTTCTCATAGATACCTGTCAGTATCTTCATGAGAGTGGATTTTCCAGCCCCGTTTTCTCCCATCAGTGCATGGACCTCGCCGCTTTTCAGGCTGAAACCGGCATCAGACAGTACTGCATGATCACTAAACGATTTACAGATTCCTTTCATCTCAATTTGCATAGCTCTTCTCCCTATCCTTAACCCTGGGCTGCAAAAATGCAGGCTGAAACCAATATAATGTTTGCAAACGCAGTTATTTCACCGGTCCTTATGACAGCCTTACACGTTTTTGTCTGTTCTTTCAGATTTTCATGGGATGTAAAGCATTCCACTGCATCCGGAAACTTTTTTTTCATCATGCTTCGTATGTTTTCCACCATTTCCGGATTATGTTCTTTCATTTCCTCTGCCAAAATGTAAGATTCTACTGCCATATCGTCAGTAACCGCATCTAAAGTTTCCAGGAATGAAGGAATATTAAAACGCAAAGCTAAATCAATCCGTTTTGTCTCATCCGGTATAGGCAGTCCGCAATCTCCGATGCAAATCGAATTCGTATGCCCCATGGAAGAAAGTACGCTTGATATGCTGCTGTTTAAAATTCCATTTCTCTTCATGGTTTTCCTCCAATCCCACAACTGTCACCTGCATTACTACCGTCAGACTGGCTTTCCAGCTCTCCGATCACATCTTTAAGTTTCGGCATACCGCCCTGGGCACCAAACCGCTCTACCGACAAACCGGAAGCCATGACTGCAAACGTCAGCGCCGTTTCCATGTTATCGTATAATCCAAGTGCTACGGCAAATGCGCCGTTAAATGTATCCCCTGCTCCCGTAGTATCAACTACATTAGATTTTCTTGCCGGCAAAGTCACTGCTTCTTTTTCATGATTGATGTAAATGACTCCTTTTTCCCCCAGGGTAATAATGAGTTTTTCCGGATATTGTTTTAATAAAGACTTAGTATCAGCCATATCTCCAAATATGATCCTGGCTTCATGTTCATTTGGAGTAATATAATCCACCAGTTCTACCAGTTCTCTTTTTATCTCTCTTGCCGGTGCAGGGTTTAATATGACCTTTACCCCATGATTCGCACATAGGCCAATGACATATTCCACGGTTTCCTGTAAAATCTCCTGCTGCAATAATACAATGTCGCAGGTTAATAACTTTTCTTTGATACCGTCAATGTACTCAATATCGACCGTATTATTTGCACCCGCTAAAACTATAATACAGTTATCGCTTTCCGCTACCGTTATCACAGCCAGCCCTGTCACCTGATTTTCAACTTCTTTTATATATTCTGTATGAATACCTTCATTTTTCAGGTTCTCAATCAGAGCTTTTCCATGGTCATCGCTTCCAACACAGCCAAACATCGTTACATCCGCGCCTAATCTCGCGGCCGCAACTGCCTGATTTGCACCTTTTCCTCCCGGGATATAGGAAATGGCATCGCCTGTAATCGTTTCCCCTTTACCCGGTATCCGCTGTGCTGTAACAGTCATATCCATATTGATGCTGCCTACAACTCCGATTTTCATTTCTATCTCACCTTTCCGAAATCTAAAATTGTCTAGTTTTGTTTGTAATACGGAATTTATGGTTGATAAAACGTTTTATCAACTTTGCAAATTCATATTATCATTATTTTTTATTCATGTCAATACAAAAAATAAGATTGATAAATCGTTTTATCAATATAAGTTGCTTTTTTATGTAAAATACGGTATTATTGTTCATATCAATACACCAGAGGTCAAAAACTATGTCCATAACAATAAAAGAAATAGCCAGATTAGCGGGAGTTTCTCCAAGCAGTGTATCCCTGGTTCTAAACAACAGACCAAATAGAATTTCTGAACAAAAGAAAAATCTTATCCTGCAGATTGCTGAGAATAACCAATATATTCCAAATGCGGCTGCACGCAGTCTGGTAACCAGAAAAAACAATACGTTTGGGCTTCTGATCCCTGATATAGAAAACCCTTTCTTTTCCAAATTATCAAAAACTTTAGAATTGCAGCTCAGAGCTGAAGGATATTCATTGATCATCGTTAACTCCAACGATACATTTGAAGGAGACATGATATTAATTGATCTTCTTGCAGCAAAAGGAATCGATGGAATATTTGTGGTAATTTCCAATGAATCCTATCTTCATCAGGATATTATCGAGCAGAAATTATCACAGCTTAACCTTCCATTTGTAATGGTTGACCGCATATTTGATTCATTTTCCTGTAATAAAATATATTTTGATAATGTAGAAGGTTCTTATATTGCAACAAGGTATCTTCTGGAGAAAGGCCATAGAAAGATTGCCTGTATCTGCAATACTTTCATTTCCCACAACTCTCTTTCCCGTATACACGGATACCGGAATGCAATGACGGAATATGGAATCAAGGTGCCGAAAGAGTATATCATTCCTGCAAACTACCGCATAGAAGGCGGATATGAAGCCGCCAAGCAAGTCCTTGATACGGATTGCACGGCCATATTTGTATGCAATGACATGATGACCCTGGGTATATTAAGATACTTTTCGGAGCAGGGTATCCATGTACCCGGAGATTACGCCATTGTAAGCTATGACAATCTGCTGTCTGATTATTTATTCGGAATAGAAATATCAAGTGTGAACCAGGACGTGGAAGAGCTTGGAATAAAGGCCTGGAACATTATGAAAGAAGCGGCCAGACAGGACAGGAAAAAAGAAACAAAACAAAAGGAAATATGTTTAATGCCCACATTGGTCATTCATTGAGACAGTCATACAACACAAAATAAAAAGGCATGTTCCAAAGCTATGCATGAAAACTCATAGCTCTGGAACATGCCTTCTCTTATTTTCACCTCAGAGAAATTCCTCCATCTCATCCTCCATCTGCCTTAAGGCAATGGCATACTTTTTAAATTCCTCTGCTGCCTGTTCTCTCTCTTCCCCCTTATAGCAGATCCTGTGCTCCATACTGGCCCATAAGTCCATGGACATGGTGCGCAGCTGTATTTCTACCGGGTAATATTCCATACCATCGGTGTGATAGACCGGAACTCCAAAAACAATGTGGGAACTTCTATATCCATTGGGCTTTGGATTGGCAATATAATCACTTTCCTTTATGATTACAATATCCGACTGCTTCTTTAACAGGCTGACAATGGCATAGATATCCGTGATAAAATAGCAGATGACCCGGATACCAGCAACATCCGTCAGATAGTTTCTGGCCGAATCCGCGCTGGCCTCATATCCGTTCTTATCCAGCTTGTTTTCAATGCTTTCCTTTTGCTTAATTCTGTACTGGATATGATGGATGGGGTAATTCTGGTTTTTTCTCCTGTAATCATTATTCAGCACATCCACTCTTACACGAATGTTTTTAAGCGCATCCTCATAGGGCTGGATAAAACAGAGATACTCTTCTTCAGTCATATTCCACCTCCCAGGCATTTCCTTGTCACAATTACTAAGTATACTGTTTTTTTGTGTCCATATGGTGTCCATAGTATGAACTCCTCATAAAAGAGTCCATGCTGATATGCAAAAAAACAGCCGGAAGGGATACATGTTGATCCCTGTCCGGCTGCCAGCAGGAATTATTCCTGCCCGTCTTTTGTTTCTTTATTTTCTATCTCTTCGTTCTCAGGCATCTCTTCCTGATGCTCGTCCCCTTTTGCCATTAGAATGCTGTTTACAGGCTCTTCCTCATCTGCAAACAGCGGCTTAAGCTGGTCCCCCTTCTCCTCTTCCTCTTTTGGAATATACTGATTAAACACGGGAGCAAGGATATAGGAGTTAATAAATGCTAAAAGCGGAAAGCCAAAGAGCATGAATACCATCAGCATCGGAGGTACCATAAGCAGGAATGCAGCCGCCAACAAAGCCCCGTCAATGGCAATCATTCCAATAGTGCGGAATAAATGGCGCAGAGACATAAAAAAGGCGTTGAAAAAGGTACGCTTTACCGTATTGAAAAATCTGGCCTGAAGTGGGAAAATATACGTAAAAACAGCCGCATAAATTAGAACCATTGCCAGGAACACGGTAAGCATCACCGTCCGGAAAGACCCGGAACCTGTAAACAATCTGGTAAAGAAGTATAAGTCAACTCCAAGAATCAATCCTACAACCAGAAGGATCAGCCAGATGATCGTGGACTGCTTAAAGTTTTCTTTAAATGACTTAAAAAAAGAACGGATAGTATACCCATCGTCATCTCTTGCAAGCTTTAAGGTTACATAATATACAGCTGTGGTAGAAGCTCCTATGGTAAAAATTGGAATGCTGCATATCAGCCATAAGATATTTAAAATAATCAGATCTCCAAATTTACCGATAAACCGCCATACCGGATTATCATAATTAAAAAAACCAGAAAACATACGTTCTTCCCCTTTTCATAGTGGCATTAAAAGATATTATAGCGGATTTACCCTTAAAAAGCAAACATTCTTTCTTATTTCACCAAAATTTTATTTTTATTTTAATGAAAATCCATGGTTGTGTGATATAATTAAAAAAGTACCTTTAATAATAAAGAAAGAGGCGTAAAACATGACCCCATACGAAGACAAAACCCTAAAAAACTCCATGCGGGAGGAACGGGACAAGCTGAAAAATATGAGTGTGAAAGACAGGCTCTGGTACATCTGGGAATATTACAAGATTCCCATCATCATTGCCGTTGTGTCCGTGATTTTTATCTCTTCCATTGGTTCGGCCATATATAACAACCGGTTTGAAACTGCTCTTTCCTGCGTTATTTTTAACAGCAGCCCTGCCGGTGAAGCTGATTCTGTTGATGATTACTTTAACCAGGGCTTCCGTCAATACATTGATCTTAATGAGGATGCAAAGATCGAGGTGGACTACTCCATGTCCCCGACCTTTGACGAATCCTCCATGAATGAATTTACCTATGCCCAGCTAGCCAAAATCACCGCCATGATATCCAGTAAGAGCCTGGATGTTATGATAGGAAATCCCGAAACCATAGACCACTTCGGTGAAATGGGCGGATTTGTTGACTTAAAGGAAATCCTCCCTGCAGACGTTTACGACAAGTTAAAGGAGCACCTCTATTTTGTAACCAATCAGGAAACCGGCGAAAACACGGCCTGCGGTCTTCTCATCGGCAACACGGATTTCTGCGATAAAACCGGCCTTATCATTGATGAGCCGATTCTTACCGTCATGAGCAATTCCACTCATACAGACACAGCCGTGGAACTGATCCGCTATGTGTTCGGGCAATAAGACGGAACCCAAGATCCTCTGCCAGCTTTATTGACGCTAAGTTCCGTTCGTCGATCCTTGCATAAATCTTCTCTGAAACAGCCAGGGCAGCGTAGGAAAGAATGGCCTTACAGGCTTCCTTTCCATATCCCTGCTGCCTGTATGGGGAAAAAATGTGATATCCCAGTTCCACTGGGGTATCATTCTTTTTTATTGCATCTAAAAACTCCTCCTGCCCGGTAATCTCTAAGTTGGATATCCCCGCCTTTCCCACAAGCTTTCCTTTCTCATGGTCAACTACGGCCCAAATACCGTACTCATAAAATCCGTATTGATGGCTGATGTAATCCTTCAGGGTTTCTTTCGTTGAAAACAGGAAGCCAGACTTCCCAGCCTCAGGCTCATCTGGTATAGAGACATAGTCCTGAGGAACGAATTCCCGGATTGTAAGGCGCCGGGTTTTGACTATATTCCACGGAAGTCCCTCTTTTCTCCTGATGACCCGCTCTAAAAATGCATCATCAATGTCATCAATATCCTCTACAACATAAGCGGCAGGGGCAAGGTTCTGATCCGTTCGTTCCCGGTCCCATAAACCAACAACGGCCCTGCCTTCCGCAAAAGCAGAACGCAGGGCCTCATGATCATCGGATATGGTAACCTGGAAAATCTTCCCTTCTACTATAATATCCCGATCCCAGATCATTGATTTAGCAGGTCTCCGGTTCCGGATATTCTTCCCCAAAGGTTTCCACTGTCATGGACTGGATCTTCTGCTCTTTCATGGGGCGGTCATTGTAATCGGTCTTCACATCAGCAATTTTGTTCACAATATCCATGCCTTCCGTGATCTTACCGAATGCAGCATAGGAACCATCCAAATGGGGAGAAGCCTTGTGCATAATGAAAAACTGGGAACCGGCAGAATTGGGGTTCATGGCTCTTGCCATGGAAAGCACTCCCTCTGAATGCTTGAATGCATTGTTTACGCCGTTCTGGCTGAACTCTCCTTTAATGGAATAGCCTGGACCTCCCATTCCGCTTCCTTCCGGACATCCTCCCTGAAGCATGAACCCATTGATAACTCTGTGGAAGATCAGTCCGTCATAAAAACCTTTTTTAATTAAACTGATAAAATTATTTACTGTGTTTGGTGCAATCTCCGGATAAAGCTCTGCTTTCATCACATCACCGTTATCCATTGTAATCGTAATAACCGGATTTTTCATGTTTTCTCCCTTTCTGCTTTCCTGCCCATGTTCTTTGGGCATAAAGGTATACCAATAAGGTATTTATTGCGTCAGATTCCGCATATGGCTATATTTTATCAAATACTCCTATATTTGTATAGTCCCATTTGAATACAGTTCTGTATATATCCTATCGTTCATACTTTGTTTAAATTTCATTCAAAAACCTTTTACACAAATAACATGATTTCTTCATGTTTCATGGATATACTTAAAACATAAAATACAAATTGCTTATAAGATTTTTTTCATAATACTCGAGCTGGTAATTTATTATCAGCTCTCCTCCCTTTTTGAAACAACTTTTTGAAAAGCGTATTGCATGACTGGTTTCAGGATCAGCCATGTAATACGCTTTTTTATTTGGTCATGCTATTTTATTTGGAATTTGTTTCATATGGATTTATAACAGTTAGGCCGCATCCTCCGGCTTGCTCCTATAATCCCCCCAGATTCACAAGCTCCGGGGATTGGGCGCAATTCTCAAAAAGACTTGCCATTCTTACCTGTATATTGTCATAAGTCTTGAAAAAATATTCACATGTAGCTGTATTGATAAAGGCCGTATATTTGGTGTAATCATATGAATTCCGGCTTGTTACGACTGCTCCTTTCGGAATGGAAACGCTATCCATGACATGAAAGCATGAAACTACCCCTTCCATACGGCTTTGAGGTATCGGAATAAATGATTTTAAATAAGCGGTCCTGACAAAGCGCTCCGGGGAGGTATACCCTCCCGGCAGAGTCTGGGTGCCTCCCGCCTGTCCAAATGGAATCAGCCGGACATTCCCCCAGGTATCCTCCTCGGACTGATAGGGAGAAGCCTCCATATAATTTCTCAGGTTCGTCTTATGCCACTGATAATCGGGACTGTTTGCCATAACGCCAACAGAATTTGCCATTACCTCCATCCCTCTTTCCGTCTGCTCTATGACAACACATTCCCCGCTGCGGTCTACCGCCATCCAGTGCAATGGGGCCACAGTCTGTGTCACCGGATCCTCAACTCCTACGATTGAGAGATTCTTAAGTAATTGCCGTAAATCATCGACATCTGCGCATCTTCCTAAAATATAATGAAGGAAATCAATGGATGGGATTTGTTTCCTGTACCTTAAATCATGAATGGTATCATATTGAGCATAGCCTGCAAAATAAAGTGCAGCAGCAGCAAAACCCATCTCATTGACCCCATCAAAAAATCCCAGGTCCCCATCCAGTTCCGGCCCAATTCCGATAAAACAGTAAATATCCTGGATTTTCTCCATATTTAATGAATTATCCCATTCATAATTCTTAGGAATTATGTAAAGATGAGGCTTTATATCATAAGAAAAATCCATATTCCTTCCAAAAAAGGTTTCCCCTTGCCGGGTTCTTAAGGTAAATGCCGTGCACATAAAAATTACCTCCCTTATTGTAAATTGCTTATTTATTTATATGGGGGCCTGTGGTTTTTATGTATGTAATATAGGGGATAAGACAAAGGGGCTGTCAAAAAATAGTATCGCTTAAAATAGTATGCAAAAATGAGCTTTGATTGGATTTAATCCATTTTCAAAGCTCATCTTCTGCCTAAAACGCTATTTTAATATATAGCTGCCATTGCAATTAATTGCAGCCCATATACAGGCTACAGGGATTCCAGCACTCCTTTTAACTCATCTATGCCATCTACAGGCTTCATGCACGCCCCATTACGGCAGACATAATATTTGCTTCCTTCAGAAGGAACCGGATAATCTGCCGTGAACGGTGCTGCCTCTGACAGGGCATCCTTGTTCTGAGGAGTTTTTAAGATCACGCTGATATCAGGCTTCGGACTTCTTTGTAAGCTCTGAAGCTCTGTTAATATAGAATCCTCTGCGGAAACACAAACAATTTCCGTAGATGGATAAAGGATGCTTTGAAATGCAAGCAGAGAAAAGCAGTAGTTTGCAGGGCTTTTTTCCACCTCTTGCGTCAGGTAAGATACCTGCTTTTCCAGAACGTTCTGCCATTTGATTTTCCCGGTCAGGTGATAGAGCCTGCTTATTACATATGCGGCAACGGAATTTCCTGAAGGAAGCGCACCATCGTAAAGCTCCTTGGGACGGCTTATGAGTTTATCCCTGTCATGAGCATACATATAAAACCCTCCCTGAACTTCATCATAAAACAGTTCAAGCATCTTTTCAGATATTTCAGCGGCAATATTAAGATATTTGATATCAAAGGAAGCCTCATATAACTCCAGCAGGCCAAAGGCATAAAACGCGTAATCGTCAAGCTGTCCGTCGTGAACTGCCTGCCCCTCCCGGTAACGGATAAAGAGCCTTCCCTGTTCAGAGGTCAAATTCTTCTCTATAAACGCCTGCGCATTCTTTGCCGCATCAAGGCACCAGGCATCTCCCAGTACCTCATATGATTTTGCAAGTGCCCCGATCATAAGTCCGTTCCAGGAAGTCAATATCTTATCATCCGTATGAAGGGATGTCCTTGTTATTCGGTAATCATAAAGCTTTTTACACAGATCCTCTAATTTATCACTGTTAGAGCCGTAATTTTCATTTTCTATAAGATTTGGAATATTCTTTCCCTCAAAATTACCTTGTTTTGAAATTCCAAACCATTTGCAGAATTCATCTGCATCGCCGTTAAGAATCTGTTCGATTTCTTCCTTCTGAAACGTATAAAACTTTCCTTCCACCCCTTCGCTGTCAGCGTCCTGACCGCAGTAAAACCCGCCCTGCTCATCAGTCAGCACGTCTTTTACATAACGAAGAATTCCCCGGGATACCCTGGCATAAAGGCTGTCCCCCGTCAAGGCAAAGGCTTCTGTGTAGGCATACAGCAAAAGCGCATTGTCATACAGCATTTTTTCAAAATGGGGCACAAGCCATTTTTCATCTGTGGAATAACGGGAAAAACCGCCTCCGATGTGGTCGTATATTCCGCCCCGGTACATTTGCTTAAGGGTCGTTTCCGCAGCGAGAAGAGCAACTTTATCTTTTTCATAAAAGTAATGCCTTAAAAGGAAAAGCAGATTATGTGGCATAGGAAATTTGGGCGCCCTTCCAAAGCCTCCCCATTTCTTATCAAAAGACCTCTTTAACAGGCTTGAAGCTGACAGAAATAAGTCTTTATCCGGTTCCCTGCCCTCATTATTAACAGATGTCCCTTCCTTGTTTAAATATCCGGTTATCTCATCTCCCGCTTCCAGAAGCTTATGTTTCTCATTTTCCCAAAGCTTCCGGATAGAGGTTAAAACATCCAGAAGACCGGCAGATCCCCATCTTGAAAATTTAGGCAGATAGGTCCCGGCATAAAAAGGCTTTTGATCCGGTGTCATAATGATCGTTAATGGCCACCCGCCGGAACCGGTGAGAGCCTGGCAGACCGACATATATACGGAATCAATATCCGGCCGCTCTTCCCTGTCCACCTTTATTGCCACATAAAACTCATTAAGAACATCCGCTGCCTCCTGGTCTTCAAAAGACTCATGAGCCATGACATGACACCAGTGACAAGTACACATATTCAACCGGAGTTAGCTATACCCAATAGATAAAAAGATGGGCTTATCTTCTTCTTTCGCCTTGGAAAAAGCCTCTTCTCCCCAAGGAAACCATTTCACCGGGTTATATGCATGCTGTAGTAAATAGGGGGATTTTTCATAGATTAATCTATTGGGTACTCTATCAACGTTTGACATATGGCATCACCTCCTTTATTTTTCTATATTTTAATAATTTGGTTAAAATTATAACAATCCTTATGAAGTCTGTAAACTTCTTGCGGTTTCTATTATTTTACCATTGATACATAGGTTTCGCTTAAAGTAAATTTTTATACTTATACCACTTTTATTCTGCTAAAAGCTTGTGATAAAAGTACCTCTTATTATAACAGTAGAAATAATACCGGAATTAGACAGAGGAACTTTTGGCTGCCGGCATAATTTTGTAATAATGATTTGCTTTTTCCTTCATATTTTGATATTATATCATGATATTCCAGTATTTTCCTATATAATACTTTTGAATTCTGATATGCAAGATCGAAGATTGAAACAATTGACAATGGATGAGTTAATGAATATATAAATTTAACGGGGTGGCGGAATGGACGATATAAAACACAAGCTGACGGTATTAGCTCGTATTGCAGAAGAATTTAATCACAAAGATGTTACATGGGCCGTTGGAGCCTCCTTGCTGTTATACTTCAAAGGAATTACATCTGAGTTTCATGATATAGATATTATGATTGCGGAAGAAGATGTGGAAACAGTTAAAGATACCTTATTATCTTTGGGTGATATTCAACAGCCTAATCCAAATGCCAAATATAAAACAAAATGTTTTTTGGAGTTTCATGTTGATGATGTAGATATCGATGCAATGGCCGGATTTGTTATCGTGAACCAAGATAAGGAATATTATTTCCCATTAAAAAAGGAAAATATTAAAGATTTCACTGAAGTTCATGGAATTAAGATTCCCTTGCAGTCGGTTGACGAATGGCGTAATTACTATGAATTGATGGGACGGAATGAAAAAGTAAAAATGATCGATACATATGCAGATTCCCACTGAGAAAAACCCGCTTACGGCTGCCTTGTCAGACCTTCCGTTAGCGGGTTCTTATATTAATATTCCGGTATCACCTGCGGCATAATAGAATTTCATCAATTAAGCCATACTCCTTTGCCTCCTCAGCCGTCATATAACGATCCCGTTCCATATCTTCCTCAATTTTTTTTATCGGCTGGCCAGTCAGTTCACTGTATATCTCATTGAGCTTTTTCTTTGTTCTTTCAAGCCAATCACTATGGATTTTAATATCCGTAGCCTGCCCCTGCAGCCCGCCGGATATTGACGGCTGATGGATCAGAATCTCGCTGTTTTTAAGGGCAAAGCGCTTTCCCTTCTTCCCTGATGCCAGAAGCAAGGAAGCAGCGCTTCCCGATTGGCCTATACTAATGGTGGAAACATCACATTTAATGTTATTCATGGTATCCATAATAGCGAACCCATCTGTTACAGAACCTCCGGGGCTGTTGATATATAAGTGAATATCCTTATTAAGGTCAGCGGATTCCAGAAAAAGCATCTGTGCTATAATCAGGCTTGCTGTGTCATTGGTCACTGTGCCATTCAGCATGATAATACGGTCGTTCAGCAGCCTGGAAAATATGTCATACGACCGCTCTCCCCGGTATGTCTGTTCAATAACCATTGGGATAAGATTGTTCATAGAAACCTCCTGGATTATTATGCAGCCATGTTCATGATTTTGCTGGAACGGCAGCCTAAATCAATCACATGATTGGAATTGATGCTATACCTTTTCCGGTACTTTCCCGGCGTCAGTCCATAAATCTTTAAAAAGGCCCTTGAAAAGGATTCCTGAGAAGCATATTGATATTCCAGGGCGATATCGATGATCGGCCTGTCTGTCCGGGCAAGCTCTCCCGCTGCCTTTTCCATCCGCCTTCTGGTGATGTATCTGGTAACGGATTCTCCTGATACTTTGTGAAAAATTCTATGATAGTGATATTTTGACAGATAGGCTCTTTTTGCAAGATCATCAAGATTAATCTTACCATTTAAGTTTTCCTCGATATATTTAAGCGAGTCCCCCACTTTTGAATGATAATCCATATACCTGCTCCTTTCCAAAAATATATTATCATTATATACTCTTTCGGAAATTAATTCTTGATAATTTTTGCTTAAATCAGGTCTGGTCTTTTCCCATCTATTTGTTTCTATAAAGGCCTGATATGGACTGTGGAATTGTGCTGCAGGATATGATATGATAAATACAACCGAAAACTCATATAAGCCAATAAGGAGAAACGATTAAAATGAACTTTGAAATAACTGATAAAATTAAAGAACAAGATGAGGAAATCATTCTCCAGGGCTTATTGAATTATAACTTACCTAGAATTGAGGACAAGAACCCAAGAGATTTAGGAATCTATTTGCAGGACGATACAGGAGAAAAAGTCGGAGGACTGATCGGAAATACACACGGCAACTGGTTGTTTGTCAAATATTTATGGGTCAGGGAAGATTTACGAGGACAAAATATTGGCAGTAAGCTTTTAAATCAGGCCGAAGAAACAGCCAAGGAACGGGGGTGCAGATATGCATTTCTGGATACTTTCAGTTTTCAGGCGCCTGCCTTCTATGAAAAGCACGGATATAAGAGCGTGTTTGCACTGGAAGAATATCCTGTGACAGGAAAACGCTACTATTTTACTAAAACTTTGTAAATGCTTTTCTTAATATCACAATAATCGGGAAAGGGTGGAAAAGTCATTGAAAAACGTTTATAGAATAGAATTTCATACGGGAAGCAAAGAAGAATTATTCCCTGATTTTACGCCGGATTTTCCATACACTGCCTCCTGCTCTCAATTGGATAAATTTATGGGGCGTTTTGTTCCATGGCATTGGCATAAAAACGTGGAGCTGTTTTATATGGAAAGCGGAAGAATGGAGTATTGCACACCAAAAGGAAGGATGATATTCCCTGCAGGTTCCGGCGGAATGGTCAATTCCAATGTTCTCCACATGGCAAGGCCACAGGCGGAATCAGAAAAAAACATTCAGTTCCTTCATATTTTTGATCCTTCTTTCATTGCCGGTCAACATGGAAGCCGGATAGAGAAAAAATACGTTACACCGATTACCGCAGCCCCACAGGCTGAAATCATTGCCTTATATCCTGAGGATCCGGTACAGGCGAAAATTTTAGATACCATTCGTGAATCGTTTCATCTTTCCGAAAATGATTTTGGATATGAAATAAAACTGAGGGAAGCATTATCTGACATATGGATCCAGCTTTTCGCCATATCCCGTCCCCTATTGGAAGAAAAGGGTTATTCCAACAAAACAAATGATAAAATAAAATCGATGATGGTATATATCCATGAGCATTATGCGGAAAAAATATCAATCCCAGAGATTGCCGCCGCCGCGTATTCCAGCGAACGTGAATGCTTCCGGGTATTCCACGACTGTCTGCACATGACACCGGTGGAATATGTTAAAAACTACCGTTTACAAACGGCCTGTCATATGCTGGCAGACAGCAGGGAAACGATTACGAATATAAGCCACGCTTGCGGATTGGGAAGCAGCAGCTACTTTGGAAAGGTCTTTCGGGAGTATACCGGCTGCACGCCCCTGGAATATCGCCGCAAATGGCAGGAAAATGATATATAACGGCAGAAATAATATATTTATTTGAAAAGGATTGCACTATAATGATACCTGTAAAGGTAATAGGGCAATCTTTTTATTATAAAATCATTGCCGTCACCAAATAATCACTGTCTTTCATAATGGAGGGTTTGTAATGATAAAATTAAATATCTTGAATATGGATAACTTTTTACAAACAGTAAATGCGTGCAGTGATGCGGTTAATTTACTGTACCCTGACGGTAGTAAAGAAAATATCAACAAACACTATGGACTCCAGAACGAGCTGATTCATCAGTACAGAGAAAATAAAAACTTCCTGAGTCTTTCACTGGATATTCCGGCTCCAAAGGATTATATGAGTATTATCTCCTACTATTCAGGGGATTGCTGACCATTTGCTTGCAACTAATTCATCATAAAGGGGTCTGACCGCTATTTGGGTCAGGCCCCTTCCCCATTCACCGGCGGGTATATTTCAGTGCCCATTCTTCTGCGTTTCTCGGAACCGTTACTTCCTTCATCAGGAAAATAATGGCAATGATGTTAGGAAGCGCCATCAATCCATTCCAAATATCAGAAAATTCCCACACTGTCTCAAGCTTTGCCAGACACCCAAGGAACACGGCCCCCAGATAAAGTATAGTATAAACCTTTCCCCTTAAAATGCGCTGCAGTATGTAAAGGGATCTGCGCTCTTTTAAACGCTCCGCCAGATATATGGCGGCCTGACGGCCAAGATAATACCATGCAATGATGGTAGCAAAGGCAAATATCAGCATGGCTCCTGATACTACATATTCCCCAAGTAATCCTAAGCGTTTTGAAAAACAAAAGGCGGTTAGAGCCGCTCCGTCATATCCTGAGCCGGCAGCATCCCCTTCCGTCATGCACAGGATCACAAAGGCGGTCATGGTGCAGATCAAAATGGTATCAAAAAACACCTCAAACATGGCCCACATTCCCTGCTGCTCAGGAGTCGTATCCTCTGCTGCGCCGTGAAGGACTGCCATGCTCCCAAGTCCTGCCTCATTGGAAAAGACTCCTCTGGATATGCCGTATTGCAGGCTTTTACTGATCTGATAGCCTGCAACTCCTGAAAAAGCAGAAACCGGGCGAAAGGCATCCTGAAAAATACATTGAAAAATATATGGGATCTGATCGTAACAGGACATGATCACAACCATGGAAAACAGCATATAGGCGCCGGCAGAGATAGGAATGAGCCGCTCGGAGACAAAGGCGATTCTTGCAATCCCTCCCAGTACCACCAATAATACGGTTCCAGTCAGCACGATCCCAATAGGAACCGGCGGTATGCCAAAGGAATATTCAAGAGTTTCCGCTATGGAATTGGACTGCACCATGCTTCCCATTCCAAGAGAAACCATGATACAAAGAAAGCTGTAAATCATACCTAATACGGGAAGCTTAAGCCCCCTCTCCAAATAAACCATAGGCCCGCAGATCCAGGCGCCGTTCCGATCCCGGTAACGGTAACGGATCCCCAGCATAGTCTCCGCATAGCCTGTCATCATACCGATTCCGGCAGAAACCCACATCCAGAATATAGCACCAGGTCCGCCGGCTGTAAGTGCGGTGGCCACACCGGCGATATTACCAGTCCCAATGGTAGCTGCCAAAGCCGTACAGGCTGTCTGGAATTTTGTCACTTCTCCTTTTTCTTCTCCCTCATCCTCCTGTATGCTTCCAATAGTATGCTTCCACCAAAATGGGAATTTTCTAATCTGAAAAAAACCTGACTTTACCGTAAAAAAGATTCCGGTCCCCAAAAATAAAACCAAAAGCCACGGTCCCCACACCATTTCATGTATACGATGTATCATCGGATCAGCTCCTGAACGCTCTCCTTAACACTTATTCGACCTACCCGGCTAGTATGAAAATTTCCAATGATTTTTACACAAAATAAAATCTGATATGGTATAATCTCCATATAAGCAATGAGCAGTGCGAATTAGAACACAGAAAAATTTTCGTCGTGCTCGCACGTAAGAAAACTTTTCTGTGTTCTAATTCATAGGGCGAAAGCCCGTGAGCGAACGAATCCGCAGGATTCGCGAGCTGCACTGCGGACTCGCGGGCTGCACTACAGATTTCGCGAGCTGCAAATAAATGCGAGGTGAACAATATGCCTGGTTTTACCACTCACTATCTGCTGGGAGTCAAAGTTTTCAATGACATGCCTAACACCCCTTTAAAACGCATAATCTCCAAGTACCGCTGGCTTTACCAGCTTGGCCTCCAGGGACCGGATATATTTTTTTATAATATACCCATTCTACGCCACCGGGATTACCGCAACGTAGGTTCCTATATGCACGAAAACCATGTACATGATTTTTTTGTTTCCTGCTTAAACCACTTATCCCAGATCGAGTCCAAACAGCAGAGAGAGCAGGCCATTTCTTATATAAGCGGTTACTTCTGCCATTACATTGGGGACTCCATCTGCCACCCTTACGTGTACGGCCGAATCGAATATGATGTAAAAAACTCCAGCAACTATCATCATGGGCTTCATGCCATGTTGGAAAATGATATAGATGCATTGCTATTGATGAAATACAAAAAGAAAAAACCATCTCAGTTCAACCAGGCGGCCACCATTTGTTTAAACGGCCAGGAATTGCAGTTCATCTCCGGCTTTTTGTCCGTATGCATCAATGAAGCCTATTATCCTTTAAACTACCGGAATAATTTCCGTGTAACATCCCAGATGGTATCCCGTTCCATCCTGGCTATGCGCTTAGGATGCAGAACTCTTGCCGATCCGTCCAGCCGCAAGAAAAACAGCATTGAATTTATGGAATCTCTTTTCTTGCGCACTCACCTTGCTTCCCGGAAGCTGGTAACGGACATCCCGCCGGATCCCGTCGTCACCATGAATTTAAACCATGAAACCTGGTGTAATCCCTGGAACCGCCGTCTTGCATCCCAGTCCTCATTTCCCGAGCTCTTCCATCAGTCCATGGTAAAATGCAATGATGTGTTTTTTCTGCTGAACGAGGAACTGACTTCGCCGGTTCCACTAGATAGCCTGGATCACAATAAGCTTTTAAAGGAGCTTGGTAATTATTCCTACCACAGCGGATTGGCAGTAGATCCATAACGAACATACAAAAAAGGAACAAAAAAACATGGCTGAGGAGCGATCTACAACTCAATTCCTCATCCATGTTTTTTAATACCTGCATTAAAAATCTATTGATCCGACTCCGAGCTTTCAGTATCCGTCTCCTCATCCTCAGAGGTGGTCTCCGTGATAACTGCACCTTCCTTTGGAACAATCTTTTCATCAGATCCCTTAGGGATGTCCATATCTACCAGCCAATACTGTTGTTCATTCATCATATAATCCGGCATGACAATAAGGTGCATGTCATAATCCTTAAAAAATCCGCCATAAGAGGTATCGCTTGATTTTTCATAGGAAAAATCCTGCATAGCAGCCTCGTCGCCTATAAACCGAACTGCTGCATTTGCAAATACGACTGCTTCCTCGGGTGTGGATCCATCCTTAACAAGCAATGTCAAATCAATGCTATTCGTCTCCCGTTCTACCTTGTAATTAACACTTAACGCCATAGGATATTCTTCGTTGTCCACGAACTCTTCATCCAAGTCATTTCCAATCTGATCCCAATCCAGAATAATCCCCTGCTGAGTTTCAAAAACAGGCTCTGCCGGAGCTGTGGATTTAAGAAT
This sequence comes from Lacrimispora sphenoides, assembly GCF_900105215.1. NCBI lineage: Bacteria > Bacillati > Bacillota > Clostridia > Lachnospirales > Lachnospiraceae > Lacrimispora > Lacrimispora sphenoides. The sequence goes on from NZ_FOIP01000001.1 coordinate 743,550, forward strand.
GTTACTTTCCGTGCATCCGGTCAACAACAATACCGACATCGCACACATCAATAGAGCTTTGTTCTTCATCATAATTTCCTCCTTATTGAACATCTAACATTATATCGGATGTAATACTTTTTTTGTAGTGGTTTTAGCAAAATGTCAGAAAATCTTCACAAATACGTTAGTGATTACTGGTATGAAAGCCTTGTTTTACCTTGATTTCCATGTGTTTTTCTTAGTGCGGTTACTTGTTATGCTCCCCTTGCCAAAATAATAGTATCATTTAAGTATCATGAGAGTGCAAAAAGTACGATGAGAATACAGTTCAGGCACTATATATGATTTATCATCTATATATGCTTGAATAGTGGTACCAGATATGTTATATTAGAATTACAAAAGAGTAACCGCCACACAAGGTGGAAACTCCCAGTATATGGACTAAATGCTCATATGCTCATGAGCCAGCCTATCCTGTTCGCAGCAGGGTAGGCTATTTTTTTAACTTATCTATGTAAGTCAGCAATGCCAAGATAAAAGTTGCAAATAAAAGCACATCTGCAAATGAAAACATATCCGGCACCACCTCCCCTCTCGTTATGACATAAAGACATAAAAGCTGGAAGGTTCCACCCTGTATTCGGTTACTCCTGGAGATATATTACCATATATCCCCTTATTCTACAATCTTCTTTTCTGCAAGCTGAGGAAAGTACGCAGACAGATTGACCTTTATTCCGGTTTTATGGATATGCAAGGATAAAGGCACTAAACACTTAAAACGGCAATACCGACTTTCGGATAGGCCGTAAAAGATTCTGGCTGTTTTTATTCAGAAAATCTTCACAAATACGTTAGTGTTTTTACTGGAATAAATCCCATACATTTTCTAAATCCTCTTATTTAATTCTTGCATTTTCTGGTTATCCATGGTATCATGTTCAATATCAATATTAAATTTATTTTTTTGAACACTTTAGGAGGCTATGTACATGGACCACAATGAGAAAAAGGCTTTGTTTAAAAAGCTGGATTGGATAACGACCCTGATTCCTTTTATATGTATCATTCTTTTATGCCTTGTTTTTACCATATATCCCAGCAAGTCTGCGGATACACTGGCTGCTATCCGGTCATTTTTAGGAGATGAGCTGGGAAGTTACTATCTTATCATCGGGCTTTTTACCTTCCTTTGCTCCCTGTATATCGCATTTTCCAAATACGGTACCATAAAGCTTGGAAACTTGGAAAAACCCCAATATTCAAATTTTAAATGGGGTACTATGATGTTTACAGCCGGTCTGGCCGCTGATATCCTCTTCTATTCCCTTTGTGAATGGATTCTCTATGCAGGGGAACCACATATCGCGGACCTGGGAGCCATGCAAGACTGGGCCTCCACTTATCCGCTGTTTCACTGGGGCCCTATCCCCTGGAGCTTTTATATGATATTGGCTGCAGCATTCGGCTTCATGCTCCATGTTAAAAAACGGACAAAACAAAAATACTCGGAAGCCTGCCGCCCTCTTTTGGGAAAGCATGTAGACGGCCTGTGCGGAAAACTCATTGACTTAATTGCCGTATTTGCCTTACTGGCTGGTACTGCAACCACATTTTCTCTGGCAACTCCTCTTCTTTCCATGGCGATCAGCAGGGTAACGGGTCTGCCGGATTCCAGATTATTGACCATTGCAATCCTGGTCATTATATGTATCGTTTACACCATTACGGTTTATTTCGGCATGAAGGGCATTGCAAAACTGGCTGCGTCCTGTACATATCTATTTTTCGGCCTGCTTCTCTATGTGTTGATCGGCGGTAAGGAAGCCAGATATACCATTGAAACAGGGATCACAGCAGTAGGAAACCTGACGCAGAACTTTATTAGCCTGTCCACATGGACCGATGCGCTGCGGACCTCCTCCTTCCCTCAGAACTGGACCATCTTTTATTGGGCTTACTGGATGGTTTGGTGCGTAGCCACTCCTTTCTTTATCGGAGCCATCAGTAAAGGGCGCACCATAAAGCAGACCATCCTCGGGGGATATGTCTTTGGAATCTCAGGAACCTTTACTTCCTTTATTATATTGGGAAATTACAGCCTTGCCCTTCAGACAAAGGGTGTGCTGGATGTGATGGGCATTTATGCTTCCACAGGAAACTTGTACCAGACGATCATGGCAATCCTTGAAACCTTGCCGTTTGCTAAGCTGGGGCTGATCCTTCTGGCAGTTACCATGGTGGCTTTTTACGCAACCAGCTTTGATGCCCTGGCCCTGGTTGCTTCCACCTACTCTTATAAGGAGCTCCCCGAGGACGCTGAGCCAGATAAATGCGTAAAGCTGTTCTGGTCCGTGCTTTTAATGCTGTTTCCCATTGCTCTTATATTTTCGGAGAATTCCATGGCCAATCTGCAAACGGTTTCCATCATCGCAGCATTTCCTATAGGAATTATCATACTCCTTATTATTTTCAGTTTCTTTAAAGACGCAAAGGAATATTTAAACCAGCAATAGGAGTTAAGCTCCATGGACATGAAGATCCGCATTGAAATGGCTTATAAAAGGCCTGATCAATGCGGATTTTCCTTGCTCCCGCCCGGTCTTATATCTCATGGCTGCAGTATGCGATCATACTAAAAATGCAATCATTACCGGTTTACTTTTTGATAATAAATGTATTATTACTTTTTTCAATTAGATATTTTAACTCTCCAGATTTCATAGAAAACGATAGATTAAGAGTTTATCATTAAAAAGTATTCTATTACAGATTAGGAAATCAATGTTTCCCTATTGGGGCCCGGCATAAAGTACCGTTGTCCCTTGTGGGAAGCTTATAAATGAAAAACAAGGGCGGGATTCGTTTGAATCCCGCCCTGTCATTGTATCCCATACAATCATTATTACCGGCTTATCCAGTAATAACTGCGTTCTAATGATATATTTTAATTTTCGTGCTGGAATGAGATGGAACCCGTTGTACCTCCGGCGGAAGCTTCTTATAATCACCGTAAATCCAGGTGAGGACCTCATGCCAGCCTTTTGGCGCCATCAGCCTGGTATCTTCAAATTCCAGGTCCACAGTTTCTTCACACCATTCCTTCTTAAGCGTCACATAGAGATAATCCGGCTGGTAGTTGCTGTAATACCTAAGGCGGCTCTTTCCCTTATGATCTTTGACCGCAATCATATGCTGCAGCTTACTCAAGGTTTTCATTGGAATCATTTTCCCTAAAGAAGCCAGCGTGCCTATAACGATTTTATTGATCAGGCTGTACTTTTTATAGTCTAACCGATAACGGTGGCCCATGGCCATACCGTAGATCACAGTATGCAGAAGGCGGGTACAGGCAGAAGCTGCCTTGCCTTCAGGAAGTTCATCAATGGTAAATAAGTCCACCCACAGATGGTTTAATTTTCCTTCATAAAACCGCATCTCATCTGAGTCCTCATGAGTCCGGCTGTTTTTATAGATGATTCTCGTTGTAAAATCATAAAAAGCCGTCCCGCCTCTTAAATCCTTTGGTTCAAGAAGTTCCATCTCTTCCGGAAGTTCCCGCCGCACTACCTTTAAAAAGGCATCATAATTGGAACGAGTAAACGCCACATCCGCATCATCATCCCAGGGAATGAAGCCTTTGTGCCTTACCGCGCCTAAAAGCGTTCCTGCATCCAGAAGATATTTGATCTTATATTTCCGGCAGATACGGTCAATTTCCTTTAAAATAGCCAGGTTCGCCTGATGTACCTCCGTTAAATCGTATTCCTTCATGTTTCCTCTTTCCTGCCCGTGTTTTCTGGGCATAAAGGTATACTTGCAGAGTGTTTCCTCTTTACGGCCCTTGCTTTTGGGGCGCAGAGGTATAAAACCCTTATTGGTTCAGCGCCTCCTTAATGATCTTTGCCATGTAATCGATCATCTCATCAGTCATTCCCGGATATACTCCTACCCAGAAGGTATCTTCCATGATCCGGTCGGTATTGGTCAGCTGCCCTACGATCCGGTATCCTTCTCCGGACGCTCTCATCTGGTCAAAGCATGGATGTTTCGTTAAATTACCGGCAAAGAGCATCCTTGTCTGAACGCCTCTCGATTCCACATACTGCACCACCTGATTCCGGCTTACGCCTTCTTTGCAGGTTATTAAAAAGCCGAACCAGCTTGGCTTGGAGTCCGGGCATGCCTCCGGAAGGATCAGTTTGTGGGAAACCTCTTCCAGGCCCTTATGAAGACGATCGAAATTATGGCGCCGCCTCTCTACAAAGGATGGAAACTTATCAATCTGAGCACAACCGATGGCCGCCTGCATGTCAGTAGCTTTTAAATTGTAGCCAAAATGGGAATACACATATTTATGGTCATAGCCCTCAGGAAGCTCCCCGTACTGGCGGTCAAACCGGTGACCGCATAAGTTGTCACGTCCGGAAGGACATACACAGTCCCGGCCCCAATCACGGAATGAGCGGATTATTTTATTTAACAGTGAGTTGTTCGTATAAACCGCACCGCCCTCTCCCATTGTCATATGATGAGGCGGATAAAAGCTTGAAGTTCCAATATCACCGATGGTTCCGGAGAAACGCTCTTCCCCATTTATGGTGTAATTTGTTCCAAGGGCATCACAATTATCCTCTACGAGCCACAGCTGATGCCTGTCGCAAAATGCCTTAACCGCAGAAAGGTCAAAGGGATTTCCCAGGGTATGAGCAATCATGACAGCCTTAGTCTTTTCTGAGAGCGCAGCCTCAAGCATGTTCACATCAATGTTATACTGGGGGATGGTAACGTCTACAAATACGGGAACCGCACCATACTGGATCATAGGAGTCACAGTAGTTGGAAATCCGGCTGCCACCGTGATCACTTCATCACCGCGCTTTATCTGGCGTTCCTTTAAAAGCGGTGATGTAAGGGTCATAAATGCCAGCAGATTCGCCGATGAACCGGAATTCACAAGGGAACAGAACCTGACTTTTAAATATTTCGCCAGTTTTTTCTCGAATTCATCGGTATACCGCCCAGATGTAAGCCAGAACTCCAGAGAGCTGTCCACCAGGTTCACCATTTCCTGATGATCGTACACACGGGATGCATATGAAATGCGGTCTCCTTCTTTAAAAGGATCTTTTTGATTATGGTAGGTGCTGCAGTATTCCTTTACCAGAGAAAGGATCTCCTCCCGCGCCACTTTTTCTGTCTTGTTTTCAAACATTCTATTTTTTCCTCTTTCTTGCCAATGTTTTTTGGCAGAGCATTTACAGCGTGCCCCGCACCACCGGGCATTGGGTGTGAAGGTATACCCGGAGGATGGTTCCTCTCAAACTTATATTAATTGAAGAATTCTTTTATCTGCAAGTCCATGAACGTAAGCATATCTGCCTCTTCCAAATGGGCCTTAGTCCATTCCACGGTCTTTTCCACTGCTTCCTTTACCTCATATCTGGGGCGCCAGTCGAAAACCCTCTTGATCTTGGAACAGTCCAGCTTTAAAAAGTTGGCTTCATGAGGGCCTCCTTCAAACTTGTCTATCCACTTTATCCCCTGGCCCCAGGCCTCACAGAACAGATCCGCCAGCTCCCCAGTGGTCACGCAGTCTCTGTCATCCGGTCCTACGTTATAATATCCCTGGAACTTGGAATCCTTATACTGCTTCATGGCAATCGTCATATAAATGGCCAGAGGCTCCAGAACATGCTGATACGGCCTTGTTGAATGGGGATTTCTCACGATGATGTCGTGCCCTGCCTCTGCTGCCCGAATGCAATCCGGAATAATTCTGTCATTGGCAAAATCTCCACCTCCGATCACATTGCCGGCACGGGATGTGGATATGGCCACACGTCCGTCAGAAAAAAAGGACTTGGCATAGCTGTGGGTCACCAGTTCAGAACATGATTTGCTGTTGGAATAAGGATCATAGCCATCTAATGGATCGTTTTCCCGGTATCCGTACTCCCATTCCTTATTTTCATACACTTTATCCGTTGTAACATTTAAAAAGGATTTGACCGAAGGGGTCAGGCGAATGCATTCCAGCACATTGACCGTACCCATAACGTTAGTCTCATAGGTGTAGACCGGATCCTTATAGGAGTCCCTGACAATTGGCTGGGCGGCCAGGTGAAACACGATTTCCGGATCCTCCTGTAAAAACACCTTTTTTAAATGCTCCAAATCCCTGATGTCCCCGATTATGGAATTTACGGTATCAGAAAGCCCGATTACTTCAAACAGGTTTGGGTCAGTGGAGGGCATGAGGGAATATCCCGTTACCGATGCACCGGCCTTTACAAGGAGTCGGCTGAGCCAGCTTCCCTTAAAGCCTGTATGCCCTGTGATCAGAACCTTTTTTCCTTTATAAAAATCGCAAAATTCGATCCATTTAATACTTGTCCAGCTTGTCATGTTATTTCTCCCAAATTTTCCATGGCGCCTGTCCGGACTGCCACAAATCTTCCAGCTTCTTCATTTCCCGCTGAGTATCCATGCACTGCCAGAAGCCATTGTGATGGAAGCTCATAAGCTGCCCTTCTGCCGCCAGGCTCTGCAATGGTTCTTTTTCAAATACGGTGGTATCATCCTTTAAATAAGAAAAGATCTCAGGATTTAAGACCATGAATCCCCCGTTGATCAGGCTGTTATCCGCTTCATCCTTTTCCCGGAAGGAACGGACCACATCGCCTTCGTCAATATCCAGAACCCCTTTTAGCTGGGCGATATTGACGGTAGTCATGGTAGCAGTCTTACCATGGTCCTGATGGAATTTTAACAAACCCTTTAAATCCACGTCACAGACTCCGTCACCATAGGTCATCATAAAGGGCTCATTGCCGATATAAGGCTGGATGCGCTTAATACGTCCGCCGGTCATGGTATTTAACCCCGTATCCACCAGGGTCACCTTCCATGGCTCCGCATAATTGTTATGTACCTCCATCTTATTATTGGCAAGATCAAAGGTCACATCTGATGTATGCAGAAAATAATCCGCAAAAAATTCCTTTACAACATACTGCTTATATCCAAGACAAATAACAAAATCGTGAAAGCCATACTGGGAATAATACTTCATGATATGCCACAGAATAGGCTTTTCCCCGATCTCAATCATCGGCTTCGGTTTTAAATGGCTCTGCTCACTGATTCTGCTGCCAAAACCTCCCGCTAATAATACTACCTTCATCACTTCATCCTCCAAATGTTCTTCTATTCATACTCTTTATAAGCCTTCCGGTAAAAGTGCATCAGCACCTTTACGACCGGTCCCGGCCACATCTTTGAAAACATATGAGCTTCTTCCCGGAGACGGCTGTTATCCGCTATACAGGCCTTTGTCGTGGCCTCCCCGTGAACCCTGTAATACAGGATCGGTTTTTCTACGCTAATAAAACGTCCCGGCAGTCCGGCTAATTGATAAAGCGTATCCCAATCCAGGGCAAACTGATAGGGAGAGTTAAAAAGAGACTCACCTAATCTTTCCTTATTATATGCACACGCAGGACAGCAGATGGAATTGCCGAACATCAAAACACTTTTTTTAATCCAGGTTAAGTGGCTGATACGCCGGTATCGCAAAGGAAGCCTGAGAAAGCGTTTGATAAACTCCACCTTTTCAAAAACAGCGGGCTGGTTCCCCCTGATTACCGTATATCCACCTGTAAACAGTGTCATATCCGGGTATTTTTCATAACATTCCAGAAGTTTCTTCACATAATCCTTCCGGTATAAATCATCCTGGTGAGCGATGGTAACAAAACGGGCAGAAGCCTGGTTATAGGCAAAATTCCAGTCTTCCCGTATATTGCTTTTCCCATACCGCACAAACAGCTGGACTCCGTACTTGTCCGCCATTTTTTCGATATAAGGGCTGGGCGTTGATGTGCAAATTATGACCTCCGATTTAACACTTTGTTTTAAAAGGGAACGGAGGCAGGCTTCAAGATATGGCGAATCTTTATATGCACAGACCGCAAATGCATGTGGTTTCATATTTTGTCTCCTAATGAATCAAGGGGATATACTTGCATATCCAGTTGATTCACATACTCAAGGTTGAAAGAAGCTTTCCTTTTAACCTTGCACCTCAAATGGGCTTATTATTATCTGGCTATGATTATACCATAAATACCGCAAAACATTCCACCATATTCATTATTTTGAAAGAATTTGTCTATCAGGCTAAAAACTTGAAATTTTTGCAGGATCTTGCAGAAAGAAAAAAGAATCTTGTAAGATTAGAATATCCGGAATCCCCGCTCTCACTCTTTCAGTGAAAGACCGGGATCCCGGTAAAGATTTGAAGGCAGATACCTATTCAGAAACCATGGCTGAACTTGTTCCAATGCGTTGGCATCCCAGGGCGATAAATGCTTCCATTTCAGCCCTGTTTTTTATTCCGCCTGACGCCTTTATCCTGACATTTGGTCCGATATGTTTTTTTAACAATTCAATGTCTTCCGGCTTTGCTCCGCCGGACCCGAAGCCAGTAGAGGTCTTGATATAATCAGCGCCCCCCTCTGTTACGCACCGGCACAATTCTAATTTTTCATTCTCTGTCAGATAGCAGGTTTCAATGATTACCTTTAATATCCGGTCGTCTCCAACTGCTTTTTTAAGCTCGGCAATTTCCTCCTTTACCTTATCAAAATCCCCGTTTTTTACATCTCCTAAGTTTATCATCATGTCGATCTCATTGGCTCCTTCCATCAGAGCCTGTTTTGTTTCAGCCACTTTTGCTTCCTTTGTTGCATATCCCAGGGGGAATCCAATGACTGTGCAGATATTAAGTTTCTCATAAGCGTTTCTTACCCTCATGACATAAGAAGGCGGAATGCATACGGATGCCGTGTGATGGGCCACCGCCTCATCGCACAATCCCCTGATTTCCTCCCAGGTGGTTGTCGCCTTTAACCGGGTATGATCGATATACCCCATCATTTCTTCTCTGTCCATAAAAACCTCCATTTCCTTCCTTCTTTTATGACCCTTAAAACACTGACAGCAGCTTCCTGACCGCCAGATCGGAATCAACACGGACACAATACTGAATTTCATCATGATCATAGACCGGAATAAAATCTTCATCTTTCTTAATCATGCCGCGGAATTCTTCATTTTCATACTCTACTGCAGCCCTTACCATACGGTATTCCCCGATGGACGGATCCCCTGCAATCACCATGGCCAGCGGATCATGAACCACGCAGCGGTCCTGACATCCCATGGATTGGTAACTGAACTGGAAATAGTATTCCAACGCGGACTGCATGTACTGTACAATCTTCCGGTTCTCCTCCTTGCAATACTTGCCCAGCAGGGAAATATCCTGAGCGGATATAAATGTCTCCATTGTAACATCAAGTCCTACCACAGTCATGGGAAAACCTGCCCGGAATACAAGATCCGCGGCTTTCGCATCCCCGTATATATTCGCTTCCGCATATGCGCTGATATTGCCAGGCTTATGGAAGGCTCCTCCCATGATTACCAAATGCTTAATTTTGTATGGAAGCCTTGGATCCTTTTCCAAAGCTGCGGCTATATTCGTCAGACGTCCCAAGGCAACAATGGTTAAATCCCCACAAAGTTCCTCCACCTTTCTTATAATAAAGTCCGCGGCCTCCTCGTTCAAAGGCTTTTGGTCTGATTCCGGCAAATCAACGTTGCCGATCCCATTGTCTCCATGAATATGAACAGGGTAAGGCTCTTCGACACCGGTCATGCTCTTGTTTGCGCCTACGATTACCGGAACGTCATAGCCGCATTCAGCCAGTTTTATTAACCGCAGTGTATTTTCCGCCGCCTGCATGGACGATGTGTTTCCATACACAGTGGTAAATCCCTCCACATGAAGTTTTTTATTTTTTAAGGCATATAATATGGCTATTGAATCATCGATACCAGTATCGCAATCCACTATAATATGTTTCATCCGTTATGCTTCCTTTCCCATTGCTTACAAAATCAAATGAATTACTTCTATCATGGCAGGGATCGGCTGACCAGCTCCCTGCCTTACAAAATGGTCTTTATCATACATATAATCCAGGTTCAGTAAGGTTCTTCCAAAGTTCATAAAGGGTTATGAGCCATGGAAAAAGTTCCATTGATTGAACCTTTGGCAGATTTCGGGTAAAAATCTGGTATAAATGATGGTGGGTATTGACTAACCCCGGATACATGGACATATTGGTTCCGTCAAGTATTGTTCTGCCTGCCATTCTTTATCGCTGATATCAGCGATTCTTCCATTTTCTATGTATACATTGGTGTTCTCCAGTACCCTGTCCTGGGAATCACATGTTACGATATAACGGACATTTTTTAACAATATTGAAGTTTTCATTGTTCCCTCTTTTCCATCCGGTTCCGGCGCAGCCGCTTACAGCATCATCTTAACGGTCTGCCATGTCCTTTTTAATAATCTGCGTCATTGCTTCTATTCCCACCTGGATCGCTCTGTCTTCCCATTCCCTAGGATAATCCTTATCGTCATTGCTGTAACTTTTGTAATTGGTCGCACTGATCATGACAGAGGACATTCTGATGTCAAGGGATGCGGCTACCAGAAACAGCGTTGCGCACTCCATGCTTGAATTGGTGGCTCCACCCTTTTCATAAGCTTCCCATTTGTTCTTTAACTCATAATACACCGGCTTTGTCTCAGGGGAAACTTCCGTGTAAAAGGAGTCCTTTGAGATTGTCACTCCGATATTATAAGGAATGTCTAGCTTCTTTGCAGCAGCTTCCAGTTCTTTTACCATCTCATAATCCGGAACAGCGGGGAATTCCTCAGGCAGATAATGAATCCCTGTTCCCTCCATTCTTACTGCTCCATTGGGGATGACAACATCACCCACCTTAACCTTTGGGGAGGTGGAAGCGCAGGAGCCGATCCTCATCATGGTGTGAGCGCCGCATTCATACAATTCCTCTACCGCAATGGCCGCCGAAGGTCCTCCGATTCCTGTGCTGGTGACGGAAACAGGCACTCCTGCCAGGGTTCCCGTATATGTAAGATACTCTCTGTGATGGGCTATTTTAACGGGATTATCAAAATAGGCTGCTATTTTGGCTGCCCGCTCCACACTTCCCGGCAAGAATACATATTGTCCTACCTGATCTTTGGTAATGTTCAAATGCATCATCTTTTTTTCCTGCATGTCCTGTTTTCTCCTGTCTTTTCCTATTTTATGCCCATGCTATTTGGGCATAGAGGGATACCCTTACTGGCTCTCCCGTTCAAAGCGATAAATCGCCTCTAAAACAACCCGGATCTCATCATCCCAGCCTGCTGCCAGACCCGTATTCTCGGTTTCATAAATTACGTCGCCTGTAACAATATTGCCTGATACGGCACTGATCATAGCACCTCTTACCTTCCGTCTGTGGCAGACCGTATAAAGGGCGGAGCTTTCCATCTCAACATTTAAGCAGCCAAGCTTTGATAATTTTCCGATCCATTCCTCTGTTTCACCATAAAACGCATCGTCGCTGGCATTGATTCCATAATAGAGACTGCCGGAAATTTCATCTTTCATATCCTTTGCCGTGTCAATCAGTACTCTTGTAAGGTCAAAATCCGGGACCGCAGGGAAACAATCCGGCACGTAAAATCTGGAGGTTCCTTCATTTTTCATGGAAGCTGTGGAAATCATTAAATCACCGATTTTGATCCCTTCCTGTAAGGCTGCGCTGCTGCCGATGCGGATTAAGCATTTTGCGCCGATATTGATCAGCTCTTCCGCTGCAATGGCAGCCGACGGGCAGCCCATTCCCGTTGATGTAACAGAAACCTTTACCCCTTTATAGTATCCTGTAAAGGTGCGGTGCTCTCTATTATTGGCCACCAGCCTGGCATCTTCCAGATATTTTGCCACTCGGTCGGAACGGGCCGGATCGCCGGGAAGCAAAACATAGTCGCCGATATCTCCGGGATTCAAATGGATGTGGTACTGTCTTTTACCAAGGGTTTTTTCATCTTTATTTAATGACATTTTGCTGTATCTCCTTATTTTTCTTATTTTTCTGCCGTTGCTTTTGAATAGAGTAAACGGTCAGACCTAAAATGGTCGCCCCGTAAGGCAGCATCTGTACAAATTCTGAAGGAATCTGCAAAAGCTGCAGGATATTGGAAAGGCCGTCAAAGAAGGAAAAAACCATGGAAGAGATTAAGGCTCCCACCGGGGTTGCCTGTCCCATGGCGCAGGCTGCAAGAGCGATAAACCCGCGTCCGGCTACCATGTCCCTGGTAAACATGGATAAGTAACCCATGGATAAATACATTCCTCCCATTCCCGCCATAACACCGCATAATAAAATAGCCAGAAACCGGATCTTAACTACATTCTGCCCTACGCTGGAAGCTGCGCTGGGATTTTCCCCTACGGCCCTCATACGAAGTCCCATCGGAGTACGGTATAAAAAGACTGAGATCATAATCACCATGAAAAAGGCAAAGTAGGTAATCACATTGTGGCCGGATAAAATATCTCCAAGGACTGGAATGTCCTTTATAATAGGTATGTTAACCGCTGGAAAGCTAAAGCTTTTTAAGGATGAACTGGACCCTTTTTCCCCTGTTGCAAGCTGTAGCACAAAGACGGTAAGCCCGCCGGCTATGGTGTTAACTGCCGTACCGCATAACACAGCGTTGGCCTTTAACATCAGATGGAAGTATGCGAAAACCCCGCTTACAATTAAGGCCGCGCCAACACCTGCCACAAGCCCCCAAAACAGATTGCCTCCCCATGCACTACCCAGAACTCCGAAGAGGGCCGAAATAAGCATGATCCCATCTAATCCAAGATTGACTACTCCCGTTCTTTCACAGATCACTGCACCCAAAGAAGTAAGTAAAATAGGAGTTGCCACACGAATCCACATAAAAAGGAAATCAACAATAAATAAATAATCAATCATTTACTACATCTCCTTTCATTCCAGTTTCTGACTTTGCAGCCTCTACGATCATTCTCTGCTTCCATTTTTTAAGCAGAGCCTCGGCTGCGATCATCAGGATCATAACCCCCTGGATGATCTTTACCACCTCACTGCTGACATCGCTGTTTCTTGCCATAATGTTTGCTCCCACATTCAGATATCCCATAAAAAGAGCCGCAAAGGGCACCAGGAGGGGATTGTTTCTGGCTAGTAAGGCGACGGCAATTCCGGTCCACCCGTAGCCCGGACTCGAGGTCCATTTAAAACGGGTATACATACCCAAAAGTTCCGCACCTCCGCCAATTCCTGCCAGGGCACCGGCAATTACCTGGGAGGCTACCATAATGCCAGTGACCTTTATCCCCGAATAGTTTGCAAACTTCGGATTGTTTCCCACAATTCTTAGCTTCATTCCAAAGGTCGTACGGAAGAGCAGAAAATAAATGAGCAGGCAGAGAACAACCCCAAGGATAATTCCGGCGTGGATCCTGGTGCCTCCTATGATTACCGGTAACAGGGAAGTATCCACAAATGCGATGGAAGCAAGGCTTGAACTGCTGATCTCACGGAAATAGTAGCTTACCATATAGATGGCAAAAAACTGTACGATATAGTTAAGCATCAGTGAGGTCACCACTTCCGAAACCTGCCATTTCATTTTTAACAGCGCAGGAATCAGGGCTACGGTAGCGCCCATAGCTGCCGCTGCCAGCAATGCCACTGCAGAATGAATGCCGGTCGGAAGGGGGACAGAGGTCGCAACCATCATTGCACCAAGGGTCCCGATGAAAAAAGCGCCCTCTGCGATCATGGAAAACTGTCCTGCTCCGAAAATCAGGATAACGGCCAGTGCCGTAAACATTAGCGGGGAAGCTGCCTCCACAATATTGCCGATGCGGCGGAAGGAGGTAAAGGGACCGATAAAAAAGCTGAAAAAGGCGTTCATCGGTTCAGAACTGGTTCCTAGTACAATCGCTGTGACAAGACCGCAGGACACCAAAATTGCTATCATCAGTTTTGCCATATCTACGATCAGGTGAATCCGTTTATTACTGTCCATGACAAGCCTCCTTTATCTCTGCTTCAGACTGCTTTTCAATACCAAGCATATATTTTCCAAGCTCAAGCTCGCTGATCTTCCCTGCATCCGGGAAATACGCCACAATCTGTCCTTCATGCATGACAATGATGCTGTCGGATAATCCCAGCACTTCATTTAAATCTGAGCTGATGAGCAATACAGATTTTTTACTGTCTCTCATTTTGATCAGCCGTTTGCGGATGAATTCGGTTGCACCTACATCCACGCCCCTGGTAGGCTGGTTGGCAATGATGACCTTGGGATCGCTGGATAGTTCCCGGGCAAGGACTGCTTTTTGGATATTACCGCCGGAGAGGCTGTCAATCCTGACATCCGGATTTTTGCACAGCACCTGATAATCCTTTGCCATATCAAGCCCGTATTGCTTTATCATTCGTTTGTCGATGATCCCATGCTTTGAAAACTTCTTCTGGGAAATTTTATCTGAAAGGGTATTTTCCGTAATGGACAACGCAGGAGCCACGCCGGTGGTCATGCGGTCCTCCGGAATATGGGAGACAGAAAGTGCCCGGATATCTTTAATGCTGTGGCCGGATATCTCCTTGCCGCACATCTCGATGGAACCGGAATTATACTTTCGAAGCCCAGTTAAAGCTTCCGCCAGCTCAGACTGGCCATTGCCTTCTACACCAGCAATTCCAAGGATCTCCCCTTCTCTTAAAAGAAAAGATACGTTGTTTACATAAGTTTTCCCGTTCTCACCGGAGATGCTTAAATCCTTTACATGGATAGTGGGATCTCCCATGTCAGGCAGTTTTTTCTCTATGTTCAGTATAACGTCCCTTCCCACCATAAGGTTGGAGATGTCCTGCTCTGTTACATCCTTCATATCATACAGGCCCATGGACCTTCCCTGGCGTATAATGGAAATCCTGTCACACAGTTCTTTTACTTCGTTCAGCTTATGAGAAATGAAAATTATGGTATAGCCATTGCTTTTAAGCCTCTTTAATTCCTCAAATAATTCGGTGGTTTCCTGTGGGGTCAAGACTGCGGTAGGCTCATCTAAAATCAGTATTTTCGCTCCCCGGAACAATGCCTTCAGTATCTCCACCTTCTGCTTTTGGCCTACGGTTAAATCTTCAATTCTTGCCCTTGGGCTCACCTGCATGTTGAATTTTTCCGCCATCTCTTCTACCTGCCTGTGGGCATTCTTCCTGTTGATCAGCAAGCCTTTTCTGGGTTCAACGCCCAGAATGACATTCTCCGCAACCGTAAGCGATGGAACCAGCATAAAATGCTGGTGTACCATTCCGATCCCCAGACTGATCGCTAATTGAGGAGAAGAAATGATGGTTTTTTCGCCATTGACGTAGATATCCCCTGAGGTCGGCTGCTCTTCGCCAAAAATGATTTTCATTAAAGTGGATTTACCTGCTCCGTTTTCTCCGGACAAAGCATGGATTTCTCCGGCAAGAACAGAGAAGTTGATCCCCTTATTCGCCATTACGCCATTGGAGTATACTTTAACGATATTTTCCATCCGCAATACTTCTTTTTTCTCTTCCATCCTTATTACTCCTTAAAAATCCTTTTGGAAAGGGCAGCAGCAAAGGCGACCATATAGTTTGCTGCTGCCCCATGGATTACCGGTGCCCTATGGTTTTAATAACAGGCTTATTTCATGCTGTCACGCAATGCGGCGACTTCTTCCGTCGTCATCTTCATAGCGCTTCCTACCGTAATATCACCCTTAATGATCTTGTCCTTTACCGCATCAAGATTCTTCTTGATATCTTCCGGGACAATGGTGTTAAAATTATCATTCTGAGCCAAACCCACTGCACCGCTGTCAAGGCCAAGAGCATATGTCTCGTCACAAGTCATGGAGTTGTCCATAAGGCCTTTGACTGCTGTTACAAGAGAATCTCCCACATTTTTCAGGGTTGAGGTCAAAATGTTCTTTGCGATGTCAGGATTCGTATCCTTTAACTGGGTATACAGATCCTGGTCACAGGCGATTAAGTATTTATCAACGTTGTTTGCCGCAGTTGCTGCACCGAGAATACTTTGTGACGCCGGTGCATATACGATCTGAGCGCCCTGATTGTATAACTGGGTGGTCATTTCAAGACATTTGGGCACATCTTCAAAGGAACCCACATAGGAAGGGATCACCTTGATGTTTGGATCTACGTATTTCACGCCTTCCAGATATCCTACCAGGAAGTCATTGATGTTTGCCACATCCATGGAACCGATAAAGCCTAAGGTTCTCTTGGAAGCATCGATCTTCGCGTCTCCGGAATCAAGCATCTGGGCAGCCAGGACACCGGCTAAGAATGAGCCCTGGTTGGAATTGTATGTAATGCCCATCATATTTCCGTCAGCAACAATCGTCCGGTCCACATCGCTGTCAAAGAAAACATACTTTTTGTCAGGATACTGTGCGGCCGTATTTTGTGCCACTTCTTTCACAGACCAGGTACCTGCGATGATCACATCCCAGTCCTGCTCGGATACATCTGTGAAATGTCCTTCATAGCTGGTTTCGTCCCGTCCCATCTCAACCACCTTGATGTCGGCCCCCAGTTCATCTCTCATACGGTAAAGACCGCTGGCCGCTGAGTCATAAAAGCCTTTGTCCCCCAGGTTTCCGTTTACCAGATACACGGCCTTTAACGGCTTTTCCGGAGTCTTCTCTCCGCTTGCTGTATCCGCCCCTTCTGTTTGCTCCTGTTTTCCGGCAGTCGTCTGTACGCTGTCATTTGTTTTGCCGCATGCAGTGAGCATAGCGCAGGCAAGTACCCCTGTAAGAATCAATTGAAACGTTTTTTTCATTCCTTTCTCCTTTCTGTTGCTGCGTTGCTTGTGTTTGTTTTTCAGTATATTTGAAAAGAGCTTTCCGTACTTTTAAAAGACCTTTGGACCGGTCTGCTCTTTTTCAATTACATATGAGACTTGCGCTCCATGGAGAAACGGTACATACTTCCGAGAAGCTGGTGCTTGGCATAGCTTAGCTGCTTATCCCCCTCTTCTACCAGGATCTCTTCCACAATAATGACCGGCTCATTTTTATTAATGCCTGCAATATAAGAATCCGCATCCGCATTCAGCACATTGAATACCGTCTTGGCATGCTTTGCCAGCCGATACAGTCCATAAGTGCTAAACTCCCTCATCTTTTCTGTGTCATTCATATCCAGCTGGAATTTCTCCATGTATTCCGCATCGAAGATCGTGACCGTGTTTGCCACCTGGCGCCCGTTGGAAAAATAGTCCGTACTGGTAAAAACCATTAAATCTCCCGGCTTTTTATACCCCAGCTCATGAGCAACATAGACACCGCAGGGCTGGTACTGGGCGGAAATCTTAATCTCATCAATGGTATCCACGCAGTTCTCAATGCACGGGTTAAACAGCCACTGGAATCCATCCTTATATTGCAGCGCATGTGTCGAGACTACCGCCTGTTTCCCCTGGGTCTTATTTATGTATCCATCCTCTTCCAGCTTTCTCATGGCCATTCTGACCGTACCGCGGCTGACCTTCCAGTAATTAGCCAGCTTATTTTCACTTGGAACAACATCTCCTGCTTTGATCACGCCTTCGACTATTAAATTAAAAATAATATCATAAATTTTTACGTAGTTCGGA
The DNA here is from genome assembly GCF_900105215.1 of Lacrimispora sphenoides. NCBI lineage: Bacteria > Bacillati > Bacillota > Clostridia > Lachnospirales > Lachnospiraceae > Lacrimispora > Lacrimispora sphenoides. Next base: position 761,179 of record NZ_FOIP01000001.1, read on the forward strand.
ATCACCAGGTTCTCTGAAATATCTTCCTCCAGAAGCGGCAACTTATTGTAATCCATCATACCAATCACCCCACCAAATCATTTTTTATTATGGCTCTCATCGCCTCAATGCCAACCAGAATCACTCTGTTTTCCAATTCCGTAAGGGGTACCCTGTCCTTTTCCGGGGAATTCTTATAATCCGTGGCACTTACTAAAACGGAAGCTGCCCGAATCCCTAAGCTAGCCGCTACAAGAAACAGGGTGGAACATTCCATGCTTGTAGAGGTGGCACCGCCTGCCTCGTAGGCACTCCATTTATGAAGGATCTCATCCTTTACCGGCTTTTTCTCCGGCTGAGTCTGACTGTAAAAGGAGGCTTTTGTAATGGTAACGCCCACATTATAGGGCATATTCAGCCGTCCAGACGCGGCCTCCAGCTCTTTTATCATGGAAAAGTCCGGAACCGCAGGGAATTCCACTGGCAAATAATGATTGCTGACGCCTTCCATCCGGATTGCTCCATTGGGAATCACGATGTCCCCTGTCTTCACCTTTTCTGAAGTTGAAGCGCCGGAACCGATGCGAAGCATGGTATCCGCTCCGCACTGGTAAAGCTCCTCCATGGCAATGGCGGCAGAAGGTCCTCCGATTCCGGTACTGGTAACAGCCACTCTCGTTCCATCAAGTTCTCCCACAAAGGTCCTGAACTCACGGTTGTATGCAATTTCCCTTGGATTGTCAAAATGAGCGGCTATCTTTTCTGCCCTCTCCGGGCTCCCCGGTAAAAAAACATACCTTCCAACATCGCCTTTTGAGATTCCAATATGCATCATTTTCAATTTTTCCATATTCTCCTCCTCTTCTGGTATTTTTATCGTTTTTGACTTGGCAGCCAAGTTGTTGGCATTAGAATATCACTTGGCAGCCAAGTTGTCAATATATTTTCTTACAAAATTCGTTTTTTTAAGTGCAAAACATACAAAAAAAGACAAATGTCTTTAATTTTAATGGGTATCTTTTAGACATAGAGAATGATTATCCTTAGAATAATTGTGCAAATCATTGTATTAATTGGATTAATATCAGAAAAAACGTTACAAACTCCCTTGTCCAACTTCTGAAAGAGGGGCGGGTGCCATCCCCTTGAAGCATACAATACCCAAAACATTTCGCCTCGGTGTCGGGAGAAAATAAAAAGACCTCATTGTTAAAAGTTATATGTAGGGTTTGTAAAAAGGATGGGAGGAAATCTGATAAAAGATAGGAAAACTGATGAAATTAGGGTTCTCTGGCCCCTCTTCATTGACGAACAGTCAAATTTAGGATAAGCTAAGTATGAGAACAAGAATACATAACTAGACAAAGGAGATTACTTGCTATGAGCATCCGACTGATCGCCTCCGATATGGATGGCACCCTTTTAAACCCTCAGACCAATATCTCAAAAGCCAATGTAGATGCGATCCGCAGGCTTGAGCGCGCGGGCATAGAGTTTTTAATCTGCAGCGGACGGGATTATCAAGAAGCAAAAGCCGTTATGGATGCCTGTGATATCACATGCAGCTACATCTGCTTAAGCGGGGCTGCCGTATACAGTCAGGATGGTGAAATACTGAGTGAGATTCCTCTTACCTCTCAGAACCTTGTAGATATAGATCGGATCCTTACAGAGCAGCAGGCAGATATGGATATTCTGACTTCCTTGGGACGGTATACCACTACCCCGAAAGAGCGGAAGTTAAACGAGATATACTCCTTCTTAAAAAAGAAATTCAGCTCCTCTCCTGATCACATTTCCCAAGAGCTGGAAGTTGCTGTACAAAACCGAATGGAATCCACGACCTTTATTTCTTCTCTTGAAGAGCTTCCTGAGGACAGTGATGTATTTAAGATATGCAGCAACGGACTTCCGGTTCAAAAGGCTGCAGAATTAAAAGAAATTTTCACAGACTATCCGGATCTGGCTGCGGCCTCCTCTTTCCCTGACAATATAGAGCTGACCAATCAGGCTGCTCAGAAAGGGCTGATTCTGAAAGCATACGCAGAACAAAAAGGAATCTCTCTTAAGGATGTGATGGTGATCGGAGACAGCGACAATGATCTGTCCATGTTCACACCGGAATTCGGGTGGACTGTCGCCATGGAAAATGCCATGCCCTGTATCCGGGATGCAGCAAAATATCACACCAAATCCAATACAGAGGATGGGGTTGCCTGGGCCATTCGCAAGCTTGTCTTTCAGGAAAACAGCTGAAGTACTTACTATTAAGAAATATGGGCATTCCTACTGATCTTTGATGATAAATTTCAAAAACGGCGTACATCTGAATCATATCAGATGTACGCCGTTTTTTTAATCAACAGGTTTTCAGTTTTCTGATGGAGAGTCTACTCCATTTGCAGCAATAATAAATGGCGCCCATATTGCAAAGGCAACAACCATATTGACAGCAGTAAGTACGAGCGAACGCCAGTCGCCTGCTGTAGCGAGGAATCCGCTCAAGAATACAGGCATCACCCATGGAACACTGATAACAACCGGGCTTACCAGACCCCAGATCGTAGCAAAATATGAAATGGTTGCTGTTGCAAGCGGAGCCAAAATAAACGGCACAATCAGTAGTGGATTAAGAACTACAGGTATACCAAACATGATTGGTTCGTTGATATTAAACAATCCCGGTCCCAGACCTAACTTGCCCACCATTTTATAATCTGCACGTTTTGACAAGATTAAAATTGAAACAATAAGTGCAATTGTAACACCAGCACCGCCAGGCCACACAAATGCCTCGAAAGAACCTGAAACCCATTTATAAGGAATCTCAGCGCCAGACTCGTAAGCAGCTAAATTTTGCAGCTGAGCAACACCATAAGTACTGTTCAAAACAGCTCCCATAATATTTGTGCCATGTAATCCGAAAAACCACAGTAAGTGCACAAGCAATACAATTATAAATACCGAACCATAGCCCTGTGATATGCCCAGCAATGGCTGTTGTATATGTTCTGTAATCCAGTCACTGACAGGTTGGGTACCTAACGCCCAGCTCTGTTTAAGCACGAAATAGATGATAGCTGATCCATAAAGTGATATAACACCTGGTATGATGGCAGAAAAAGCACGAGACACTGCAGGCGGAACAGATTCAGGAAGTTTTATTGTAATATTTTTCCTCATCAGCTTCGCAAAAATTATCACCGATAAAAAAGAGAACAATATAACAGTAAACATTCCCGCAGCTCCAAAGTAGCCTGAAAAGTTAAAAAATCCCCAGGCACTACCTGTAACTGTTATGGTGGACACACCATCGGCTGTAGCGATTGTTGCACCTGATGCCTGAATCATGTCTGCAATATTAGCAGGCAGCACATCACTCAAAGTTAGGGTGGTGGATGTACTGGCGCTTTGAGGCAATCCCATAAGATATGCCGCAAGTGAAACAATAGCACCGGCTACCTTATTAACATCATAGGATTTTGCTATCGTATAACCCAGGGTAATTGAAAGCATAATGCCCATAACCGCCAGGGTTCCCCCCCAGACAATTCCGTTTAAAGAAATAATCCATGAAACAAGGGGAAAAGTAGTAACACCGTTACCGGTGCCCAGATATGTATTGGGTATATCGCGCAATAGCGCATTTAAAAGAACGGCCATGGAACCAGCCATAGTCAGGGGCATCAAATTGATGAATGCATCTCTAAGAGCAAGTAAATGCTTTTGAGAACCTATTACGACAGCTACAGGTAAAAATTTTCTTTCTATAAATTTTACAATTGTATTCATGAAAGTCCTCCTGCTATCTATAAGAATTTTAATTACCAGGTTTCAAAACACTATATAGCCTGTGCTTGAAAATAAAGAACCTTGCCCCAAGTTGTATTTTTAATTAATTCCTTTGCTTTTATTGCAGCATCCGCTGGATTACCGGTAACTTCAAAAAAGAGTTTTATGCCCTCTTTTTTACTGAAAGTAAATGTTACATCACCTTCCCTGTAATTAGATAATAACTCTTTAATATTATCCTGCTGCATGGGACTGGAAATGGTAATCATATATACCTCCTTATAGTTATGTAGTAGTTATGTTTAACGTCTCTCTCCAGAGACCGTGAAAAGGCTGCTGTTATATGCCTGCATAAATCATGCAAATCATACTTCAGTAAAACCAAACAATTTCCAGGGTTTAATGTAATCAAGCAGTACCAGTTCATAATCAGGTATATGGCCGATTACATTCTTTCTTCCGTCATTGGGCATATCCTTTAAAACAACATGCAGCTCTCCCTTATAACGGGAATATCCGTCATTTAAAATCACAACATCCCCCCGTTTTAAATCCCGGGTATTGGCAGGAAGAATAGACTTGTCTGCAAAGACTACTCTCGGCCAAGTGGACCGTATCATATATTCGCTGATATCGCCTCTGATCGCATGCTGCCGTTCAAAGTAAAGGATCTCCCGCTCTGTTTCCGTCAGTTCCTTTTCCAGACAAAGACCAAACATCAGCTTTCCAGGAGTCACTGAGGCACAGGCCTTTAACTCCTCTTCAGAAGCATAGGCATTGGCGATGATCACATCATCTACCATACGGGTTGCAAGCAAATGCCGTACCTGTGCATCCACAGGCAGGCCCCGGTGCATCTCCAGAGTACACAATCCCTCATTCACAGGCCAGGGTCCAAAGGTATTTTCATTGTTGCTGGATACAAAGGCTGCAACCTTAAGTCCGTGCTTTTTCATTTCCCGGTTACAGTAATCAAAATGCTCCAGACTGATTCCCGTATATTTCTGAGGATAAAAGTTGTGGCAGGTAATGATCCTTTCCGGCACCGGATGATGATTCATAATATTTGCCACATAGCTTGGATCGGTGCTGGCGTTCAGCTCGATCTTCAGTCCCTCGCTGTTATAGCTCATAGCTGCTTCCTTCATGCCGTCAAAGCCTTCATCCAGCCGGATCCCATCTGCATGCATTTCTTTAAAGGGAGCCAGATTGTCATAGGACGCTCCCAGTGCTTCAAAAACAGGAGGCGCCACATCCAGTATCACTTCCATACCGGATTCATGGGCCGTATCAATCATATCCCGAAATTCAAGGATCATCTCATCTTTATTTTTATTCCCCACGCTCAATAAACAGGTAAAAATCCGCTGAAACCCGTATTTGCCCGCCAGCCGGATATATTCCTTATCCCGTTCCGGAGTGGAATGCTCCGGATACAGGGAGATACCAAGTCTTCCCATAATTAAACACCTTTCCACTTTCCTGCCCAGCTTTTTGGGCATAATGGTATACCCGCAGGGTATTTCTGTTATGTGGTTATCTCAATTATTTTTTCAGTCGGGTTGTTAAATTCTCTGATATACACGACCGGGCTGCCGCTTTTGCTTACAATGGTGCTCTCAACCATAATAATCGGAGTATCCAGCTTTACGTGAAGCAGATTTATATATTTTACAGGCACTATAATAGGAAGAAACTTCTGTGTAACCGATCCTTCATCAATATACCCCTTCAGATCCAAAAGCTTATTTAAGTTGTTGTAATCATTGTCATTGATCAGGCTTTGGATCAGATAGATTTCTTCAACACTTACAGGCTTTCCATTCTTCCGGTTTAAGCGCACGATCCGGATCATCCGGTCCTCAGATCCGATTTCCAGACAGGCAGCGACCTTTTCATCGGAAAAGCAGGAGCTGAAATAAATCACATTGTAATCATAAGTATCATCCATGGGCTTATTTAAAGTCTCTGCAGATGTATTTTTTTTCATCAGCCTCTGGTCTGCAACAAAAGTGCCTTTATTTTTATCTCTGTATAATACTCCCTCTTCCACCAGTTCATTTAAAGCATTGCGCACAGTCATCCGGCTTGCATTATACCGGCTTGCCAGTTCCCGTTCTGATGCAATAGGGGTATTGACAGACGCATCCTTAATTTCTTCCATAAGGTCCTGTTTTATTTTCTGATATTTCGGAGCCCCCATTGTATCACCTCTTATCACATTTAATTCTCTTTTATCCTCTGTCCCTTAATGAAGCTTTCCATGGATGATAGCATCCTGGTAACCCTCTTTCTGGAACCTTTTTGATAGAACCAGGAGACAATTTTATAGTTTAAGGAGTAGGAAGTACTCTCCCCCTCAAATACCTCCCTGTAGTGTACCATAATGTTTCCGTCTTTACTATCTTCGATCTCGTAAAATATAACATTCGTCCCATGGGAGGTACGGAAGCTTGCCTCATAGCAGCTGGGAGATACAAACTGCTTGATCACCACATCCACATGGTTCTCCTGCCCCATCTTATTTTTCATCTTTTTTTTATAGCGAAAACCGGAATAAACCTGGTCTGGATTTACCTTTTTCCCTGTAGCCTGGCTGATATCATAAGCAACAGAGGTTGCCAGGGCATTGAAGAATTCCTTTGCCTCTACATTCAGTTTTTGATTTACTTCCATATGCCTCTCCTATTTGCCCGTTTCAAAACCGTTGTTTTTAAGCAGCTCCTGATACCAATAACCCGACTTTTTTATGGTCCGTTTCTGTGTTTCCAAATCCAGCTCCACAAGCCCATAACGGTTTTTATAAGCATTGAGCCATGACCAGCAGTCCACAAAGGTCCACACATGATATCCAATGCAATTGCTTCCTTCTTCTATCCCCTTATGAAGCCAGGTCAAATGCTCCTCATAGAACTCAATGCGGTAGTCATCCTGTATCATACCATCTGTCTTAAAACGTCCTTCATGTTCCACGCCCATACCATTTTCCGTGACCATCCATTCAATGTTTCCATAGTTGTCACGGATGTTAAGAGCAATGTCATATAAGCCTCTGGGATAGATTTCCCAACCTCTGTATGGATTCATCCGTTTACCAGGCATATCATAGATATCAAAATAATATTCCGGCGTAAATGGAGCTGATGGATTAGGTAGGCTGGCCTTTGCACAGACACGGAACGGATGATAGTAGTTTACTCCCAGAAAATCCACTGTATTTTGACGGATGATCTCCAAGTCCTCCTTAGAAACTTCCGGCAGTAATCCATGCTTTTCTATGAGAGCCACCAGCTCCGGATCATAAGTTCCCTTAACGGCAGGATCCAGAAAACTCTTATTCTGGAACAGCTCGGCAATCTTTGCCGCCTTCTCATCCTCCGGATGGGAACTTCTGGGATAAGCCGGGGTCAGGTTTAAGACAATCCCGATCTTTCCTCCCTGCTTCATACTGTGATATTCCTTCACCGTTAAAGCGCTGGCTAGGGCCGTATGATAAGCCACCGAAACTGCCGCTTGGGGATCCACCTTGCAGGGATAGTGATAGCATTGCAGATATCCGCATTCTACATGAACGATAGGCTCATTAAAGGTAAACCAGTGCTTCACCAGATCTCCGAATAAGTTAAAGCAGATCCAGGCATAATCCTTATAATAATCCACGACCTTCCTGTTTTCCCAGCCTCCCAGCTCCTGCAGCTTTACCGGCATATCAAAGTGGTAAAGATTTACAAATGGTTCGATCCCGTTTTCCCTTAATTCCAGAAACAGGCTGCGGTAAAAATCAACCGCTTTTTCGTTCACCTCACCAAACCCTTCCGGAAACAGGCGGGACCAGCTGATGGATGTCCGAAAAGAATTATGGCCTGTCTGCTTCATCAGCTGAATATCTTCTTTGTAATTCTGGTAAAAGGAAGAGGTAATGGCCGGGCCAATGGTTCCATGAAATTTATAGCTTTCCTCCTCATACCACAAATCCCAGATATTTTTGCCTCTCCCGTCATCTTCTGCACCTCCCTCACACTGGGTGGCGCTGGTTGCACTTCCAAAGTAAAACCCTTCCGGAAACTTAAGTCTCATATCTTATACCCCCTTATTTCCTTTTCTTAATCAGCATGACTGCACCCAACAGTACAAATATCAGACCAACGGTCATATACATGGCAGGGGATGGAAGCTGGGGTGATACAGTAATGAACAGGCAGCCAATGGCAATTAAAAATATGGTCCAACTTTTCATGGAGCTCTCTCCCCTTCTTTCTCTGCTAAACTTAAGAACTGCCAAATCAGTTCTGTCAGGACAACCCCTGTGAACTGGTCTGGCAGCTCCTTCTTAAACTAAGTTACTATTCGCTTTTCATCTTATTTGCCATCATTACAAATGGTGTCCAGATGGCAAAAGATATGAACAGATTAAACAATGATACAATCGCTGCCATTATGCTTCCGCCTGTTGCAAGGAAGGCGTAGATGCCTGCAGGCATTACCCAAGGTACAGCTACGAATACCGGCGGGATCAGGCCTATGGCAGTTGCACCGTATGCGATGGCCGCACATACCGGAGGAACGATCAGCCATGGAATCAAATATACAGGGTTCAATACGATAGGCATACCAAAGATGATCGGCTCATTGATATTAAATACACCCATGGGCCAGGACAGCTTGGCAATGGCTTTCTGGTCATCCCTTTTAGAAAACAGGAAGATTGCGATAATAAGTCCTAAGGTAATTCCGGAGCCGCCCATCTGGCAATAGGCATCAAAGGAACCGCGGGTCCATAAGTATGGAAGATTCGCAGCGCTCTGGTTGGAGGTAAATGCCTCAATGTTCTGGTTCAGTGCTGTTAAGTAGATTCCGTCCATGATAGGAGCAAGTACGTTGTGTCCATGGAGACCAAAGAACCATAACAGCTGGATCAGGAATACCATAAAGATTACGCTGAAGAAGCCCTGTGACAAACTGAGGAGCGGTCTCTGGATATATCTGAGAACCATATCATTAATGGTGGAGCCTGTTGCGGTTATGCAGATCTGTGTTAAGATACCTGCAACATAAATAGCGATTACACCTGGAACAATTGCCGCAAACGCTTTGCTTACTGCTGGCGGTACAGAATCAGGAAGGTTAATGGTAACCTTTTTCTGCATCAGCTTTATGTAAATCATGGTACAGATAAAGCCCATAATCAGTGCGGTAAACAGACCACCGGAACCGGTGTATCCGGAACCTAAGTATCCCCAGCCGCTGACTCCGTTTAATGCAACACCGCCGCCTGCTGTGGCAGCTACATCAAGCCCCAGACCTTTCAGCTGGTCGGCAGCCGCCGCTGCAACACCTGGAAGTTCATAGTTAAAGGTAGCGCTTTGTCCCATACAGGTGACTAAGCTTGCAAATGCGATGACTCCGCCTGCAATGGCGTTTACATCGTAGGTTTTAGAAAGATTGTAGCCCAGGGCAAAAACAAATGCCAGAGCAAGAATTACAATAGAGCCAAAATATACGTTGCCGTTTACACTGATGATAGGAGACATTGCCTGGACAAAACCGGTCATGCCTGCCTGGTTTGGAAGATCTCTTAAAAATACATTAAGTAAAACTGCTATGGAACCAACCATGGTAATTGGCATGATGGCAATAAAGGCATCACGAATGGCAACCAGATGTTTCTGGGAGCCAATTTTAGCTGCGATTGGCATAAATTTTGCTTCCATGAATGAATTAAATGCACCCATACTTTTTCTCCCTTTTTCTCCTCCCCTAAACAATTGGAACGGGGAGTTACTTTTTCATACTTACCCGTTTAATTTCCCCAGCGCCTGATCAAGTACCTTGGCGCCATTCATCGTGCCGTAAGCCATCATATCGATGACAAGCACAGGTTTCTCATTTTTCACTCTCTCGTTCATCTTCTTCTCAAGATAACGAACCTGAGGCCCCAATAAAATTATATCTGCCTTTTTCACTTCCTCAACGGATTCAGAATCTCCCACTGCCCAAATGGTGGCCTCCACGCCTTTTTCTGATGCTGCATCCTGCATTTTCTTTACAAGCATGCTTGTTGACATTCCTGCTGAGCAAACTAATAAAATATGATACATCCTCGCACCCCTTTCTGTGGTCTAGACCACTTCTCGTTACCCATATAATACTATATCATATGCAAAAACACAAGCAAATTCTAAAATAAAAATAAACTTTTTATTTAATAATTTATAATTTCCCCTTTCAACATAAACATTATTCGTTATTACGCCATAAAAAAAGCTGTGAAACAGACTTTTTCAGTCATTTTCACAGCTTTTTTCTATTTTTGACTTTCGTTTTTAAAGAATTGAGGGAGGTATTCTTTATGGGCCTCCAACAATTCATGAATGACAGCATTGGCATCGTGATCGCTTGCACAAAGAGGATTCATGTTGAGAGCCGTCACTGCCAGATCCCGGTTTCCGGTGACAGCCGCTTCGCAGACCAGGCGCTCAAAGGTCTTTATGGTTTGTATGGTTCCGTTAATCTGGGGCTTTAACTCGCCTACGGCAATGGGCTTTGGACCGCCGCTTGTGATGATGCAGGCTGCTTCCACCGCACTGTCTGCCGGTAGGTTTGTGATCGTCCCGTTGTTCCGTACGTCTACATACTGGATATCACCGGTATTATTGTGCAGGGAGCAGATTAAGTTGCAGGCAGCATCGCTGTACCTGGCGCCACCTCTCATCTCCAGCTGCTTTGGCTTTACATCCAGGTTCTCATCCTTGTACAGCTCAAACAGTTCCTCCTCCACCTTTTTTACCACTTCGCCCCGGACCCGGCCTTCCTTGTATTCCTTTAACTCCTCTTCCAGCTGTTCTTTGGTAAAGTAATAGTAGTTGTGATAGGGGCAGGGGATGCAGTGAAGCCCCCGGATAAACTCCGGTGAAAATGGCAGGGTAGAGAAATTCTTCATGGAAATTGCATCTTCGGCGCTGATGTGCTGATAGATTTCCAGGATCTCTTCCAGCCTTGACCGGCCATCCACAAATACATCGGTTGCAAAAATATGGTGGTTTAAGCCGGACAGCTCCATCGTCACCCGCTCCGGCTCCACATCTAAGAGTCTGGCAAAACCATTTACCATATTGACCGGAACGTTGCAAAGGCCGATCACCTTTTTATAATCCGTATATCTTAACACTGCCTCTGTGATCATTCCAGCAGGATTGGTGAAGTTGATCATCCACGCCTCCGGACAAAGCTCTTTCATGTCCTTTACAATATCCAGAATTACCGGAATGGTCCGGAATGCCTTGAACATGCCTGCCGCCCCGTTTGTCTCCTGGCCGATCATGCCGCGGCTTAAGGGGATCCGTTCATCCTTGATTCTGGCATCCAATAGCCCCACTCTCATCTGTGTGGTCACATAATCCGCCTCCTTTAAGGCCTCCCGCCTGTCATAAGACAGAATCACCTTCATGGGAAGTCCCGCTTTTTTAACCATGCGCTGGGCAAGGGCACCTACGGTCTCAAGCTTTTCTCTTCCTGCTTCAATATCAACCAGCCAAAGCTCTCTTACAGGCAGTTTTTCATAACGTTTGATAAACCCTTCCACCAGCTCCGGTGTATAAGAGGAGCCGCCTCCAATGGTAACGATTTTGATTCCTTCCATAATCTCTCTCCTTTTCCTGGATTGTAATAAGCCTTCTTACTCCTGAGATTGTGTCAGTGTGCAAGAAGGCTGTTATTAGGCAAATGTTTATTTACTTTTTACTTTTCAATGGCATCCTTTAAATCCTTGATCATCCGATAAAGGTTTAAAATCTCTGCCGCCTGATCCTTGGCCATCATTGCCATGGTCAGATGATCCTGGGCATGTACCAGAATAATGTTTACATCAACAGGATTCCCCTGGGCTTCCTGCTGGATCAAATCGATCTGGGACTGATGAGCGGACCTCATCTCAAGTTCCGCCTCTTTTAAGTATTTTTCGGCCTCCTCAAAGTTAAATTCCCTGGCAGACTCCATCGCCATCATGGAAAGCGATTTTGAATTTCCTGCGTTCATAATGAGCTGAAATGCTACAGCATAATTCTCATCCATGGTATACTCCTCCCCTATGTCAAATTTTTCTATATACTAGCACAAGCATCTTTTTTTTGCAAGAGAAAGTAAAAAGAGAAGAGAAAATATTTTTTTAAGGTCTGCCGGAAAATGGAAGACCAATATATCCTTCAATCAGCTTCAGAGTCTGTTCCAGGCCTTTCTCATGAGTCCGTTCCGTCCCATGGGAAGCGTGTACTCCAGGGCCGATCAAAGCACCGCAGATGTCATGGCCGCCACGGATGGCGCTTCCAACATCAGAACCGTAGTGTGGGAATACATCAACCGCAAAATCAAGGCCCCTCTCCTTTGCAACGGCAATGAGGCGGTTTGTCATATCATAGTCATAAGGCCCGGTGGAATCCTGGGCACAGATGGATACCTTTTTTTCATCCCCGGTCAAATCATCCCCCAAAGCTCCCATGTCTACCGCAATAAACTCCTCTATATCTTCCGGAATCCAGCTTGCGCCATATCCCACCTCTTCGTAATTGCTGATCACTAATTTTAGGGTCCTTTCCGGCTTATGCCCGGACTCCCATAAATCCTTTAATACTCCCATAAGGACTGCCACAGAAGCTTTATCATCTAAATGGCGGGATTTGATAAATCCGTTTTCCGTATGAACGAACATGGGATCAAAGCTGATGTAATCCCCAGGGGATATTTCAAGCTTCTTTACATCATCGATGTTTTCTACCAACTCGTCCAGGCGTATCTCCATATTTTTCACCTTCCTCTCCAGTGTTCTGGCATTGTCATAGGTGTGGACGGACGGCTCTTTTGTGAGAATGGTCCCGGTGTAGGTTTTACCGGTTCTGGTGTGTACTTTGCAGTACATGCCTTCGATGGTCTCCATCATAAAACCTCCCACAGGCACAATGGTGAGCATCCCTGTTTTAGTGATGGAACGGACCATAGCTCCCAGAGTGTCCACATGGGCGGATAAGCCTAAAACCTCCTGTTTCTGCCCGGGAACCTTAATGATGAGGCCGCCTTTCTTGTTATAATCAGAGGTAAAGCCGAATTTTGCTGCCTCTTCCTGGATTGCATTCATGACTTCCCTGGTGTAGCCGCTGGGGCTTGGGATATTTACGATTTTTTCCAAAATTGATGTGACGTATGACATTGTTTCCATGGTGATCTACCTTCTTCTTTCTTTTTTGTTTTTATGGTCTTTTACTGCAAATGTAAATTCCTGAATTGGCTGGGAGTACATCCATAGCTTCGTAAGAACAGCTTGGAGTAATAGCTTAGATGATTAAAACCACAGGCAAGTGCAACCTGAGTAATGCTGTCTGCGGTGTCTTTTAGAAGGCCCCGGCTGACCTCCAGCCTGTAAGAATTTAAAAAATCAATGGGGGACTGCTGCAGATATCGCTTGAAAATAATACAGCACTTGCTTCGGCATATGCTGCCGGATGCCGCAATATCAGACAAGGACAGCTTTTCCCCATAATGCTGGTGAATAAACGATACCATATCCTTCTGGACCGATAGATCCGAACCTCCCTGACCAGTGGTTTCCGGGGATATGGCTTCGCATCGCTCACAAAGCCGTTTCCATAACGTTAGCATGATCCCTATCACCTCTATCTCGTAGGCAACGGCCACCTGCTCCTTTATCGAATAAATTTGATCAAGTAAAGCTGCTGTTTCTCTTCCCTCGCAGCTTAAACCGTCAAAATAAATATATTCCATGCCCTGATTTTCCATAATCGGAGCTATGTACTTTTGGAAAATCAATTTATTCCCGGTAAATAACTGGGGGTGGAACAGAATGCAGATAAAATCACAATCCTGCCGATTGTAGGAATAGCCGTAGTGCATCTGTCTGGTATTGACCATGAGGCAGTCATCCTTTTTCAATAAGACCCGTTTTCCATTTACGTGGTAATTCATCTGACCTTTTAAAACGCGGATGAATTCTAAGTCTTCATGCCAGTGGCAAAGAGCTTTCCAATCTGGATAATCTGACAACTTATCCCTTTGGATATAAAGCGGAATCCCCATCTGGTCATAACGGATGATTTCAGAGGCATCCTGCATGACATAGGTATCTATCATCAAATTTTCCTCACCTTCTCTAAATACGATTGTTATAATAAATAAAAATAATTGTGTTAGATAAGAGGGTCTCAGTGCATTATCATTATATCATATAAATCTTAAACCGGCAAAAAGGTTAAAAAAATTCATTCATATACATAAATGAGACTGGAGGAACAGAATATGCTGTCAGATTATCATATACACACTTATTTCAGTGATGATTCCCAGTGCCCTATGGAGGAAATCGTACAAAGGGCAATACTTATGGGACTTGATGAAATTGCATTTACGGAACACGTAGATTATGGGGTAAAAACAGACTTAAATTGTAATTATAATCATTATTTTAAAGAAATAGAAGAAATGAAGGAAAAATATAAAGGAAAATTGACCATAAAAGCAGGAATTGAATTCGGAGTCCAGTCTCACACCAGCCCTCTTTTCCAAAAAGATTACGAAAAATATCCTTTTGATTTTATTATTTTGAGTAATCATCAGGTGGGTGACAAGGAGTTCTGGAATTACCAGTTCCAGGAGGGAAGAAGCCAGGAAGAATTTCAAACGGCTTATTATGAGGCCATTTATGAAGTTGTACAAAATTACAAGCAATACTCTGTCCTGGGCCACTTAGATATGATCAAGCGGTATGATACCTATGGGGATTATCCGGACAGCAGAATTATGGATATCGTGGACAAAATACTCCGCTGTGTGATTGCTGACGGAAAAGGGATTGAGGTGAATACTTCCAGCTTCCGATATGGTTTAAAGGACTTAACGCCATCCAGGGAGATCCTGAAACGGTATCTTCAGTTAGGCGGACGCATCCTTACCATCGGCTCGGATAGCCATAAGATGGAGCATCTGGGGTGCCATATTGGGGAAGTAAAGAAGATCTTAAAAGACATTGGATTCAAGCAATTCTGTACCTTTGAGCGCATGCAGCCCATTTATTGGGAGCTATGAGAAAAGGTGCTGTCCTGCAGCCAGGACGGCACCTTTTTTCATATCCACTGCCATTATACTTCGAAAATCAAGTCTCCATAACTTGGCATTGGCCAAAATTCTTTATCTACGATCATTTCCAGCTTATCAGCAGGATCACGGAGAGCTGCCATGGCAGGTACTACCTCATCCCGGAAAGCATTTGCCCGTTCCTTGTTTCCTTCGATGGCCGAACATTTCGCGTCAGCATCTGACAGAGTGGCCAGGGCTACCTTCATATCGGAAAGATAAGCGCTTACCTCTATGAGAAGTTCTTCCTGAACACTGGTATCGGCTGCCGGACACGCTGTCTTTACCTTTCCCAGGGAATCTGCCAGCAGAGATGCATACTTCACGGCCGCCGGGATGATCTGCTTTCCGGTCATGTCGATCATGACTCTTGCCTCGATGTTAATGGCTTTGCTGTAAGCCTCATATTCGATCTCAACCCGGGATTCCAGCTCAGCCTTTGTGAATACCTTAAACTCCTCAAACATCTTTACCGAAGCATCTGTAGTAAGTGCAGGAATCGCCTCAACCATTGACTTAAGGTTTGGAAGACCTCTTCTTTCTGCTTCATCCACCCAGGCTTGGGAATAACCGTTGCCGTTGAAAATAATCCTTCTATGAGCAGCCAGCTGCTCTTTAATCATATCATGGACTGCCGTATCAAAATCAGCCGCCTTCTCAAGGACATCTGCCGATTCCTTTAACGCCTCAGCAGCAATGGTGTTTAAAACCACATTGGGAGAAGAAATGGAATCAGAGGAACCAACCATTCGGAACTCGAACTTATTGCCGGTAAATGCAAATGGGGAGGTTCTGTTTCTGTCCGTAGCATCCTTAAATAAATCAGGTAAGGTTCTGACACCCGTTTTTAAGGTGCCGCCCGCCTTGGAACGGGTAGCCTCTCCGGTGCTGCAAAGCTGATCTACTACATCCTCAAGCTGTTCGCCGATGAAAATGGAGATAATGGCCGGCGGCGCTTCATTTGCCCCAAGCCTGTGATCATTTCCAACATCAGCCGCAGATTCCCGAAGGAGATCCGCATGGCGGTCAACCGCCTTTAAGATACAGGAAAGCACCAGCAGGAACTGGATATTCTCATGGGGTGTTTCCCCTGGATTTAATAGGTTAATTCCATCGTCAGTGGTTAAAGACCAGTTGTTATGCTTACCGGAACCATTAACCCCTGCAAACGGTTTTTCATGAAGCAGACAGTTTAATCCATGACGGCCAGCCACCTTTTTTAAGGTTTCCATTACTAATTGGTTATGATCAACGGCCACATTTGCCTGCTCATAGATAGGGGCCAGCTCATGCTGTGCGGGAGCAACTTCGTTATGCTGGGTCTTTGCAGGCACACCTAACTTCCATAGCTCTTCATTCACTTCCTTCATATAAGCCGCGATCCTCTCGCGGATGGAACCGAAGTAATGGTCCTCCAGCTCCTGTCCCTTCGGGGGCATCGCTCCGAACAAGGTGCGTCCGGCATAGATTAAATCTTTTCTCTGTAAATACTTTTCATGATCAACCAGAAAATATTCCTGCTCGGCACCAACGGAAGGAGTCACCCTTTTTGAGGTGGTATTTCCGAATAATCTTAAGATTCTTAGAGCCTGCTCGTCTACGGCTTCCATGGATCTTAAGAGAGGTGTTTTTTTGTCAAGAGCTTCTCCTGTATAAGAACAGAAAGCGGTGGGAATGCAGAGAGTAACACCGATGGCATCTTCTCTTAAGAATGCAGGGGAAGTGCAATCCCAGGCGGTATAGCCTCTTGCTTCAAAAGTCGCCCTTAAGCCTCCGGATGGGAAAGAAGAAGCATCCGGTTCTCCCTTTACCAGTTCCTTCCCGGAAAACTCCATAATTACCTTTCCTTCCGGTGTGGGGGCTGAGATGAAGGAATCATGTTTTTCAGCGGTAATTCCGGTAAGAGGCTGAAACCAATGGGTATAGTGAGTTGCGCCTCTTTCAATGGCCCAGTCTTTCATGGCATGTGAAACGACGTCTGCAATCGATGGATCCAGCACTGCACCATCCTCAATGGTTTTCTTTAATTTTTTGAAAACAGATTTTGGCAAGCGCTCTCTCATTACGGTTTCGTTAAATACATTCTTACCAAACAGCTCAGCTACGTTTACAACTTCGCTCATAAATTTTCCATCCTCCCATATTTTGATAAGTCAAACTGCCTTTATAGTCTCCTCGCGATCTGAATATGCGCATAAATCAGAAAAGGCGTCCTCCCGGTATAAGGAGAACGCCATCGTTCTTAAATTAAATTAAACCATTTTCCCCAAAAAATCAAGTACTTTTTTGAAAAATATTTTCCTTAAGCTTTTCCAACGGAGCCAAATAATTCCATCTTCTCTTTTACAGTTGCTTTAATAGCCTCTGTGCCGGGGGCGAGAAGCTTACGTGGATCAAAGCCTTTGCCTGCTAAATCCTTGCCTGCCTCAATGTACTTACGGGTAGCTTCTGCAAAGGTAAGCTGGCACTCTGTATTCACATTGATCTTTGCAACGCCAAGGCTGATAGCCTTCATGATCTGGTCTTCCGGGATGCCTGTCCCACCGTGAAGTACTAAAGGCATATCGCCTACTTTCTCCTTGATGGCAGCCAGGGTCTCAAAGCTTAAGCCCGCCCAGTTATCCGGATATTTTCCGTGAATGTTGCCGATACCTGCAGCCAGCATGGTTACGCCTAAGTCTGCAACCTGCTTGCACTCATCAGGATCTGCGCATTCGCCCATACCCACTACGCCGTCTTCCTCTCCGCCGATAGAACCAACCTCTGCTTCAATGGAAATTCCTTTTTCTGCACAGACTTTCACAAGCTCAGTCGTCTTTTCTACGTTCTCAGCGATAGGATAATGGGAACCGTCAAACATAATGGAAGAAAATCCCGCTTCAATGCACTTATAGCAGCCATCATAGGAACCATGATCCAGATGAAGTGCTACGGGAACTGTAATGTTTAATTCTTCGATCATGGCTTTCACCATAGCTGATACGGTCTTATAGCCTGTCATGTATTTACCAGCGCCTTCGGAAACACCCAGGATAACCGGGGATTTCAGTTCTTCGGCTGTCTGTAAAACAGCTTTCGTCCACTCAAGGTTGTTGATGTTGAACTGTCCAACTGCGTACTTTCCGTCTCTTGCTTTTTCAAGCATATCTTTTGCTGAAACTAACATATCACAAACCTCCATTTGTTTTTTCTCTTGCTCTATATTATTATATACCATCTTACCCTATTTGGAAAGAATAATTTTTCCAGATTGTCTTTTTTATAACAAAGTTACATTTTGCTTTTATTCCCTATATGCCTTATAATGAGGGCAGGTTCTAAATACATAATAGGAGATTTTTTATGAAACGAAAGATGTGGCAAGGCATTTTCCGCCGACAGGACTCTGAAACCACAGAAATGCAGGAACGCCAGGAAGGGACGGATCTGTTCTCCAGCAAACAGCTGCGCCAGTTGATTTTTCCCTTAGTCATAGAACAGATACTGGCTGTATTTATGGGAATGGCTGATATCATCATGGTAGCCTCCTGCGGCGAAGAAGCCGTGTCTGGCATATCCATCGTGGATACCATAAACGTCCTTCTGATCGGATTATTCGGGGCAATGGCCGCGGGTGGTTCCGTGGTAACAGCCCAGTACATCGGCCGGAAGGATGAAAAAAGTGTCGCCAAAGCCTCAGGCCAGCTGTTCCTGGCTGTGGGCGGGCTTTCCATGGCCATAATGGCAGTGACCCTGATCTTTAATGGGCAGCTTCTAAGACTCATATACGGTGAGATCGGCCAGGAGGTCATGCATAACGGGAGAATTTATTTCTATTTGTCCTCCCTCTCTTATCCTTTTCTGGCATTTTATAACAGCAGTGCAGCCCTTTTCAGGACAGCCGGAAACTCCAAGGTATCCATGCAGGTCTCCCTGGGTGCCAACCTCTGCAACATCGCAGGAAATTTCCTGTTCATCTACGTATTCCATATGGGCGTGGCAGGTGCCGGGCTTTCCACCATGTTTTCCAGAATCCTGTCCGCAGTAATTATGTTTTCCCTTCTTAAAAAGCAGAGCCATTTTCCCATTGAGTTCCGTCTGCGCCCGGACAAGAGGATGCTGCGCCAGATCCTCTACATCGGCATACCAAACGGCCTTGAAAACAGCATTTTCCAGCTGGGAAAGCTTTTGCTTTCCAGTCTGACTGCCAGCTTCGGCACTATGGCAATTGCTGCTAATGCGGTGGCAAGCACCATCTGCGGTCTGGAAACTATCCCTGCAAGCGCCATAGGCATAGCCCTGGTAACGGTTGTGGGACAGTGTGTAGGGGCCGGAGAACTGAAACAGGCCCGCAAATATATGGGAAAGCTTTTAAAAACGGCATATATCTGTCTGTGGATATTAAACCTTGCCATCATACCGTTTTTAAATCCCATATGCAGCCTGTTTCATCTGTCGGGCGAGACCAGCGCCCTGGCTTATAAGCTGATGCTTTACCACAGCATCTGCTGCATGATAATCCATCCTCTGTCCTTCTGCCTGACCAACGGACTGCGGGCCGCCAATGACGTCCGTTTTACCATGACTGTTTCCATATGTTCCATGTGGATCTGCCGGATCGTCATGGCCTACGTATTAAGCCTTTATTTCGGCCTTGGACTTATGGGAATCTGGATCGCCATGACCATCGACTGGCTGGTGCGCGCCATCTTCTTCTCCACCCGCGTATTAAGCGGAAAATGGTGCCGGTATGCCAACCGGAACATCCGTTAGCTTAAAAAGCTTACAACTGCTTCTTTCATCTTATCCGCATCGCACACTGTATCATGACGTACAGGTGCGGTGCGGATTTCTTCTACTGCCTGGGGAACGGGAACCTTTGATATCTCTGCCAGATGATCGATGATCCGGAATTCATCCGGCTCCTCCTGTACTCCTTCAATGGCTTCCAGAACGCTTCCTGCAAACTTATATGGGCTTGCTGTGGAGGCAATGATATTCTTTGCCTGATCCTTTGTCTCTGCCGTGTATTGGTCATATACGCATGCTGCCACACCGGTATGGGGATCGATTAAATAGCCGGTATCCTCAAAAACCTTCTTAATGGCTGCCCTGGTTTCCTCTTCTCCTGCAAAACCTCCCATAAAATCTTCCATAAAGTGCTTCATACCAGGGGTTACCGTATAGCTGCCTTTATCGCCCAGTTCCTTCATAAGAGCCGCATTGGCTCCTGCATCACAACCGGCGCTTAAATAAATCAGGCGCTCTAAATTGCTGGATATTAAAATATCCATGGACGGAGAACTGGTGAGGATAAAGTCCCGGTTCCTGTCATAGGTCCCGGTCTGGAAGAAATCATAAAGTACCTTATTTTCATTGGAGGCACAGATAAGGGTCTTAATGGGAACCCCCATCTGCTTTGCCAAATAGGCGGCCAGAATGTTTCCAAAGTTTCCCGTAGGCACGGTAACATTGATTTCTTCACCGTCAGAAATTTCTTCACAGGCAAGGAGCTTTGCATAGGCGTAAACATAATAGACCACCTGGGGAACCAGCCTGCCGATGTTAATGGAGTTGGCGGAAGACAGTTGAAAGCCCTTTTCATCAAGCATGCGGGCAAATTCCTTATCTCCGAATATCCTTTTGACCCCTGTTTGAGCGTCATCGAAGTTTCCATGAATGGCGGCCACATGGGTATTTTCCCCTTTCTGGGTTACCATCTGAAGCTCCTGGACACGGCTTACGCCATCCTTTGGATAAAATACGATGATTTCCGTTCCTTCCACATCGGCAAAACCGGCCATAGCAGCCTTTCCTGTGTCGCCGGAGGTAGCAGTAAGGATCACGATTTTATTTTTTACCTGATTCTTTTTTGCCGCAACGGTCATCAGATGAGGAAGAATAGAAAGAGCCATATCCTTAAATGCAATGGTACTTCCATGGTATAATTCCAGATAATAGGCTCCGTCAGCCTTGGCTAGAGGAGCGATCTCCTCTGTATCGAATTTGCTGTCATAAGCCTGTTCAATACAGCTCTTTAACTCCTCAGAACTGTAATCCGTAAGAAAAAGCTTCATGACCTCATAGGCTGTTTCCTGATATGTTAACGCCGACAACTCTTTCATGGATTTGTCAAGCTTTGGGATAAAACATGGCATAAACAGGCCGCCGTCTGCCGCCAGACCCTTTAAGATTGCCTGGGAAGCCGTCACACCGGCTTCGCCGCCCCTGGTACTTTGATAGGATATTTCCATGGTATTTTATTCCTTTCCTGCTCTCTCATAATGTCAATGGATCAAAAACCTTGCCAGCATTGTAGCACACTTTCTTTAACGGTGCAAGAAAAAAGGGCAAAAAAGTTTTCACCTAGCGGACGAATGTATTCACTCTAGAGACACAAGGGTTCCATTTTTATTCTCTATATGGTAAGATACAACCATGGATACGAAAGGAGAGACAGCTTCATTGAGATACGAACACATGCTGAAAGGGATCTTTGTAAACCGACCCAACCGTTTTATTGCCCACGTCCTGATTTCAAAAGAGGGGGTTGGGGAAGTGGAAGTGATCTGTCACGTTAAAAATACAGGGCGCTGCCGGGAGTTACTAATCCCCGGAGTTAAGGTGCTGGTGCAGTTTCATCCGGAGGCCGCGGCTCTTGGAAGAAAAACAGAATACTCTTTGATCGGCGTATGGAAAGAACGGGAAAGAGGTGGTCCGGTCCTCATCAATATGGATTCCCAGGCCCCAAATCAGGCAGCATACGAATGGCTGCAATCCATCCGGGAAAATTCTTCCCTTCCTTTTCATCAGACGGAGGATACACCTTCCCTTTTCCGCCCGGTCATAAAGGATATCAGGCGGGAAGTCACCTACGACCAGTCACGGTTCGATCTGGCTTTTCATGCGGTGCTGCCGGGAAAAAGGGAAACCCATGGAGAGGAGACCCCTGCATTCATGGAGGTTAAGGGAGTCACCCTGGAAGAAAACGGCCTTGCCATGTTTCCTGATGCACCGACGGTGCGGGGAGTAAAACACATAGAGGAGCTTATTAATGCCCACAGGGAAGGGTATGAGACTTACATCCTGTTTGTCATCCAGATGAAAGAGATGGAAGCATTTACGCCAAATAAAAAAACGCATCCGGAATTTGCAGAAGCGTTAAAAAGGGCGAAGGAGGCCGGGGTCCATATTTTAGCATATGATTGTGTCGTAACAGAGGATTCCCTCTCCCTGGACATGCCTATCCCGGTCTATCTGACGTGATAAGTGAGGAAGCTTTAAAAAGGGAAGAACGAACATTGTATAGCGAATCCGCAACAGCCGTATGCGCAATGGAATGACAGCCATCATATAAAAAACCTGCCGGGAAAAGTCCTTGCTTTTCCCGGCAGGTTTTTATTTATATATTCAGCGAGACAAGTCAATCGGATATTCGCAATCCGATTCGCTATTTGATGAGGCTAAATTAAAATTTCCGCCCTCCGCCTCCCATGGTGCGTCCAGAGGAGGTATGGGTAGTACTCCTGCCGCCGGAGGAAAAACCGCCTCCGCCCCCGCCTGTATTCCCCTGATTCCGTGGAATGATCATATAGGTCACGGTTTTGTTCACCAGATGGTCGAACTGGTCCGAATACCGGAACTGGCAGTTTGCACGATAGGCCATCAATGAGTTCTTAGCCCAGCCTCTCTCCTTTTTCATGGAATACCGGCTGGTTACTCCCCCGCAGGCTGAGGCCGCTGCAATAAGCCCGATAAGGGCCGCCAGGGCTGCCTCATACCACCGGATGCTGCGGTAAACACTTATTTTTCCTGTCTCTTTATCATAATTATACTGTCCTCCGGGAATTCCGGCCTTGTAATACTTGGTCACACCGTCCAGAAAGCTCCCGGCACAGGCTCCGTAATTTTGATTGCTAATCTCGTCATAAGCGGAATCCAGAATGGAATTCCAGCGCTTATCCGTTAAAAAGCGGTTCATCTTTCCTACCGGAAGGATGTAAAGCTCCCGGTTATCCATGTCGATCAGGAACAATACCCCGCTGTAATCCTTTCCAACTCCGTAGACTCCTCTTATGTAGAAATCCTCCGCATATTGTCCGGCCGACTTTCCACCTGCCTGGTCTGTGGTTGTAATCACCACATCCATGTTCATTTCTTTTCTCATCGCCTGGATCTGAGTTTCAAATGTTTCTATTTCTTCCTGGGTAAAAAGTCCGGCTTCATCATATACCCGCTTTTCCTCTGAAGCGCCTTCCGGGCTTTGGCTTTCGGCAAAAGCTTTCATGCCACCGGAAAGAACGATCAGAAACAGAAGAACCATGAACAGTAAAACGGTTACCTTGCTTATCCGAAGGAACAGTCCATTTGTTTTCATCATATCAGATACCCCACAATCAGCATAGCAAGAAATACGGGCAGGAATATTTCCATAAACAGAAGCATCAGTTTGTTCCGGTCCACAGGAAGCTTGCCGCATACCTTACCGGTCTGCCCATTCACTGTAAAATAATACATCTGGTCCTTTGCCCCGTCGTGGTAGGTAAGAGTCCACACCGGCAAAAGTGCATACTCCCATCGTTCGTCCTCCAGGCGGACGGATTGATTCTGAACCCTCACAGAATCATAGGAGGTAATGCTGTTTTTTAAGGACTGCTCGGCAAACAGGCGCACCTCTGACTTTACATCCTCAGAGAATTCCTGCTCTCCCATGTCCCGCCGTTCTGCCACAAAGCCGGAAAGATACCCCATGGAAAATGGCTTCATTTTCTCCGTTTCAAAAGGCAGAACGCCCTCCACCAGCTCCCGGTTGGACTTCTTGAGGGCATTACGGGGCACGAATTTTACGGGCATAGAGCCCTCCCTGCGGACATCATAGGTCTGAGTTTCCGTATAGCGGCGGTCACCGCTTACCCAGACCCGCAGACGGTCTGCTTTTGCATTCAGGCTTCCCTCCGCCCGGCAGCTGTAAAGCATGTAAGGAAAATATACACCGGAAATCTTCTCGATCTGGTCTTCGCTGTAAAAAGCTTTTGGAACAAACCGTTTCTTTTTCATCCATTGCTCAAAGATTTCCACGGCCCGCTTCTTTTCCATTGCAAATGGAACCACATAATCCGGATGGAATTCCCCGGTCAGCCTGCCCGATAAAATCACCGGGTTATGGCAATAGTAGCAGAAGGTGGCTGCAGTGGTCTCATCCGTTACGATCTCGGCACCGCAGCTTGGGCAGGTATAAAGGACAGGCTCTCCGTCCTGTTTCTTTGCCTTAGGAGCCTCAGGCTCCCTGCTTTTCTTTTCTGCCTTAGGCTCCTGCGGCTCCCCGCTCTCTGTTTCTTTCTGGTTGAATTCTGATAAGCAGTATTCACAAGCATACTTCTGCTTTTTCGGATCAAAGAAAAGCGGCCCGCCGCAATTTGGACATTTATAGCTTATGATCTCACTCATGGTCTTGGTTTTCCACACTCCGAACAAAATCTGCCATTGTTTACAGTTTTACATTCACAGGTCCATGTTCCTGCCGGCTTTGGGTTTCCGCATTCCGGGCAGAATTTTCCTGTATTCACACTTCCGCAGCCGCAGGTCCATTGGCTTTCCGAAGGGCTTTCGGCCTTACCCGCTCCGCTTGCCGGGGTCCGTTCCATGGGATTTTCCTGCTGGGCCCGGTTCATCTGCATCTGCTGATAATTGGCATTTGAGGCTGCTCCCATAAAGCCGCCGCCAGTATTCATACCCATGTTCATCCCCATAAATCCTGCCATGGAACCATTGGCATTGCTTCCTGCCGCTTCAAGGCCTCTGGCCACTGCTCCCTGCACATAGCCCTCCCTGACCCCGGGATCGCCAAGCATAGCGCCCTGGTTGCGCATCTGGATCAGCTTCTTTGATTCCTCATCATAGGAAATACTGGCGATTCCCACGGACTGGATCTCGATTCCTCTCTGATCCTTCCACTGATCATCAAGGACACCCGCCATATACTGTCCCAGCTCTCTTCCTTTTGAAGCTACATAGGAGATCCGGATGCCATCGGCGGACATCTGGTTGATTGATGACTGAAGAGCCTCTAAAAATTCAGATAAATACTGGGCATTGATGTCATCTACTTCGACCCGGGAAGCATTTTTCGGTATGGCTTCCCCATAGAACAACAGAGGGTCTGTTACCTTGATGGAATACGTTCCATGGGCCCGCAAAAACAATTCCGCATTATAAAACTGATCGAAATAATTGATGGGATTGGGAGTTCCGAATTTAATCCCTTTAATCTCCTGTAAGTTAATAAAATACACCCTCTGGGAAGTGGGTGTCTGGCCGCCGAAGCGGATCCGGTCAAAGGATTCCTTTATGGCCTCATCGAACTGACCGTTAAAGAGGGATGGAAGGGATGAATTTTTCACGGTAAAATAACCTGGTTCTCCGGTGTAATCAATCACCTTTCCGCCATCGACCAAAATCATGAACTGATTGGGGTAAACATGAATGACGGAACCATCAGATACCGTATATTCTGTGCTCTTTGTATTGGATCCCTTCCGGATCTTCACTCCGCTGGTGAATACGGTCTGATCTCCCATATTGCCTGCTTCTATCACTTCAAGCCACTGGTCTGCCAGTGAACCTCCTACTGCGGTAGTAAGTGCCTTAACAATTCCCATGTCATTTCCTCCTTAACGGTTTTTATTCGATGAGTGAACTCATCTTCACTCTCTTTCGCTCATTATATCATGAACCTGCGGTTCCTGATCGTCATTCGCCGTTCGTGCCGATGAGTAAACTCATCTTCACTCTCTTTCGCTCATTATATCATGAACCTGCGGTTCCTGATCGTCATTCGCCGTTCGTGCCGATGAGTAAACTCATCTTCACTCTCTTTCGCTCATTATACTACACCATTAATCGGTTGGCTATACCGTTCCTCTCATCATGGAAATTTCTTTTGCGTACCCGGAAAGGTCATTGGGCGTTTCCAGATAAAAAGGAAGGCCCTTTAAAGCCGGGTGAACCGTCATCCGCTTCAGAGCCTCAAAACCGATAAAGCCTTCTCCGATTTTTGCATGACGGTCCTTGTGAGCCCCCAGAGGGTTCTGACTGTCATTTAAATGGATCGCCTTTAATCTGTCCAGGCCGATAATCCGGTCAAACCGGTTTAAGACTCCGTCCAGATCACCGGCAATATCATAGCCTGCATCCCATACGTGGCACGTATCCAGGCAGATGCCCATATGATCCTTTTGCTCCACACGGTCCAGGATCTCCCGTAACTCTTCAAATTCCCGTCCTACCTCGCTGCCCTTGCCGGACATGGTCTCTAAAAGGACGGTGGTATGAAGTTTGGGTGTCAGAACCTGATTCAGCATATCGGAAATATAACGGATCCCCTCCTCTGTTCCCTGTCCCACATGGCTTCCCGGGTGGAAATTGTAGCAGTTTCCGGGAGTGTATTCCATCCGGTCTAAATCATCCTTCATGGTATCTCTGGCAAGGGTCCGAAGCCCTTCATCCGCAGAGCAGGCATTTAAAGTGTAAGGCGCATGGGCCAGGATTCGGGTTATTCCATGTTCCATGGCAAAAGCCAGGAAACGGTTCACATCATCAGGGTTCATGGCCTTGGCCTTAGTTCCCCTGGGATTTCTTGTAAAAAACTGAAAGGTGTTGGCATCAATCTTTACAGCCTCCTTCCCCATGGCAAAATAGCCTTTAGAGGAAGACAGGTGACATCCGATCGTAAGCATAAAAACCTCCTGTTATTTTATTTTTCTTATCTTTTTTCCTTTAGACGGACTGATGACCTTTACGGCGATGAACATGAATATGGCAGCCAGGGCCAGCTGGATAAAAATGCTTAAGACCACCCAGTTTTCCATGATAAAGTTATCCGGATGGGGGCCGAACCAGCTGTTTAAACTTCTTACAACCTGACTATCCCCTGTCTGACCATTGATCATTGCATAGAAGGTAGCCACCGGGTTTAGCAGAAGCAGATACAAGCATGCACCGGAACTGGTCTGGTCGGCCATACCTCCCACGGACATGGCATAGGTGCTGCTTATGTTCATCCGGGCCATGGAAAGGGCAAAGACATTGACCGCATAGGTGCCTGCGCCAATGAGGACCAGAACTCCATAGCTTACTACCGTAGCAATGGTCGACCGCTTGAACAGGGTGGAAAAACAGATTCCCATGCTTCCGCAGAGAAGGGCCACTGCCAGGTAGCAAAAAAGCAAGAGTACTACGTCATAAATCATCACTCCCCCATATACAAAGGATACGGCCAGAAGGGGAAAACTGGACATGATCATGAGGAACATGGTGCTAAAGGATGAGGTAAACTTTCCCCATATGATCTCCCATGGCTTCAAGGTCGTGGTAAGAAGAAGGTCAAGAGTCTGGCGTTCCCTCTCTCCGCTGATGCTTCCTGCGGTCAGCGCCGGCATGATGAACATCAGCATTACAAATTCCACTGCAGCCACAAATATGTACAAATTG
Source organism: Lacrimispora sphenoides (assembly GCF_900105215.1). Classification (NCBI taxonomy): domain Bacteria; kingdom Bacillati; phylum Bacillota; class Clostridia; order Lachnospirales; family Lachnospiraceae; genus Lacrimispora; species Lacrimispora sphenoides. The sequence goes on from NZ_FOIP01000001.1 coordinate 788,554, forward strand.
GTAAATGAAGAATACTGGATCTCCGCAGTCAGCTTTACCCGCTCCACTACGGAGTACATATTAAGCAGAACTACCAAAGCCAGAATCGTATTAAAAATCGCCAGGATCAGCGCAAGACGGAAGCTTCTGGAGCTGACCGTTGTCTCCCGCTTATAAACCGGATTCAATTTCATGTACAAGCACCGCCTTTTCTTTATCATGATCCGTGATCTGCATAAACAGGGATTCTAAACTTCCCTGCTCCCTGTAGAAACCATGTACAAGCACCTCGGCATCCACCAGCTGTTGCAAAAGAAGAGCCTCATCCTGGTTATCTCCAATGAAATTCACCCTGATGTCCTCGTCTTTCACCGCTATGGTCTGGACACAGGGCTGGCTTTTTAAGATGGTCAGCGCCTTATCCTTATTTCCAAGAACAGAAATGATCAGAGGGTTGGTAGCATTGACCCTGCGCAGAATCTCCTCCATGCTGCCGCTTAAGATCATCTTTCCCTGGTCAATGACCCCAATGTCCGTACACAGCTCGGAGAGCTCGGAAAGTACATGGGAACTGATGAATATGGTCTTCCCCTGTTCCTTTAATTCCTTTAAGATCTCCTTAAATTCAAACCTGGTTCTTGGGTCCAGCCCTGAGGTCGGTTCATCAAGGACCAGCAAAAGGGGATCGTGGATCAGAGCCCTTGCCAGGCAGAGCCGCTGCTTCATACCTCTCGATAAGCTGTCTACGTAAAAATTCACCTTATCCTCCAGCCCTACCTGCTCCAAAAGGGTCATATACCGGGTCCTGCCTTTAAGCCCGTCGATTCCATAGCAGGAAGCAAAAAACTCCATGTATTCGTTGACTTTTAAATTGTCATATACGCCGAAAAAATCCGGCACATAGCCGATTTTCATTTTTAATTTATCTAATCCCCTGGACACATCCACGCCATCGATCATCACCTGACCACTGTCGGCAAAAAGAAGCCCTGTCATGATCTTGATGGTGGTGGTCTTTCCTGCTCCGTTAGGTCCTACGAAGCCATAAAGAGATCCCTGGGGGATACGAAGATCCAGGCCGTTTAAGGCATGGAATTTTCCAAACTTTTTCCGCAAATCCTTAATCTCTAACATCATTTATCCCTTCCTGTCACTGTCAGCATTGGCAGAGTCACATACCAGTTATTCTCAGATGTATTGTCACATACATATTTAACAGTCAGCGTGTTGCCTGGAGACAGATAAGGGGTCAGTTCCCAGGCTTTATAAACCGATTTATTGGGGTCCATGGCATCGTAATTGCCAGTGTCGTGATTGTAGAAATAAATATTTCCTTTAAAGATGGTGGCGTAGTAAAAGCTTTCGCTGTTTAAAAACTCGTCAGAGGGGTTTTCAAAGGTCAGCGTTTCCACCTCCAGATCATTTCCAAGAAAATACTCCAGAGCTACCGGGTCTACGCCGTAAATGGCGTTGGAATCCGCATAATACTGCCCGCTTACCACCGTAGGCGTTTTCATGAGAGCAGACCGGGAGGTCTCTCCATTGTTCTTTGTCTTTACATTAATGGTAGATGTAAACATGGACATGCCGAAAGTTTCATAATTCCCTCCGGCAAGGAACTGGCTGTCTGACTGGTCCTTGCTGAAAGCCACGATTCTGGCCTCCGGATTATAGAATGAGGAATATTTATCAAGATAAAAGCTTAAAATGTTGGTCCTTGATAAAGCCAGCATGTAAGCCGGATCCTCAATGTCCGCTTTGGGATACTGATAGCTTCCAGTTACCCGGGCAGATACCAGGAAGGAATTGTTAATGGGATAATTGATGACAGGAAGCCCGCTTAAATTCATGGTCTCTCCTGGCTTTAACTCTTCAATGACCACCATTTTCCCGTACATCAGGATTCCAACCTTTTCTACCTGGAAAGGATATTCATTGGTCACAGTGCCATATATGTTACCCTCGAACAGGGTGATGTCCCCGATAAGGCCCTTATGCTCTGTATTGGAAGTCCGTTTCCTTAAGGAATAATACTTGGGGGTAAAAGCTGCTGCGTTCTGGACCGAAACTCTGGTGTCCGTTTCCCCATAAGATATATTCACCTTATAGTCTTCATTTCCCATAAATCTGGGAACCGGCTTCATCTCATAGGAACTGCTTCTGGTGATGGGAAGCAAATCATATGTCGGATCCAGGGCAATGGTATATGCCTTATTATAAGGCGTCCTCATGTTGATATAAGTATATTCGTCTACATAGTTCTCCGTAGTATCCAGTATGGTCGCATAGGTAAAAAAGGTATCCTTAAACCTAGTTCCTACTCCCATTAAGTATACGATTGCCGCGAAGGCCAAGGAAACTGCTGCAACCGCGGTCCGGTAATACCTTCTCCGCTCCTGCTTTTTCAAAAACAGGTACAGCCCCGGGCCCACCAGCACAATATATCCCAGGATCACTACAGCATAAACCACCAGGTTCGGCAGCTTATCTAAGTTTCCGGTATTTAACATATTCTGCACGGACCAGAACTGGCCGGAATTTCCGCTGTATAGGTAGGAGGACAAATCATTTAACTTGGTTTCTCCCAAAAGCGCCGTAAAAAGCTTATCTACATAGGAACGCTGGACCTGGCAGAAGGAAGCGATATCCACAAAATCGTAGGCAGCAACGCCTACCTTTCCTTTTCCCTTTGATACAGAAGTAAGGACCGGGAATTCATCATTGGAAAGTACTCCGGTTCCACCTTTTAAAGAAACGTCTGCACAAACCAGATTCATGAAGGAATCTCCAGGACCATTGGAGGAATATTCCACTCCCATGTCCACGGATTTTTCCGATGGAGGTGCATAATCATCCTCCAGGATATCAGACCGGAAGGCATAAAGGGTATCATCCACCCGGCTGCCGGTTCCCAGAAGAAGGATCCCTCCTCCTTTCACCCATTCCCAAATTGCAGATACCTGGTCTGTGGACAGCCTTTTTGTATCGTAATCCGTAATGACCAGCACATCTAAAAGGTCCAGACCGATGACATTATCCGGCATCTTTTCTGTATCCATCTCAAAGGTCTTGATCCTGACAGAGCTGTAATTCACCCCCACCCCATCCATATAGGACAGAGTATCTGGTTCATCGGATAAAACCCCCACAAACAGTTCTGCTATATCTGCCGTGACATTCATTTTTAAGCGTTTGCGTATCAGCTCTTTTCCCTGGGAGTCCAGAAGCTTCACATAAAGAACATCTGCCCTTCCCACCGGAATATCCAAGGATTCCTCCGAGGCTTCAAAGGCCTTTAAGGAAACCGGGTACTCGTATTGGTAAATGTCATAATCCGATTCCATGGCAATCGCCTGGACCGTTCCCTGAAATTCGGAATCCAGCTGGTTTTTTAATGAAAAATTTACCGGTACGTAACGTCCGCTTTTTGCATTTCCCTCATATCCATAGGAAACATCCATGGAAACCCCGGAATTAGTAGCCGCATAATTTCCGTCTGCAAAGGAATTCCCTGCATCCATTCCGACCGGTGTTTCATTTGCCATACCGAAAGCAGGCAGCGTTACGCTGCCTGCTATGGTGACAACCATGGCACAAATCAGGGATATCTTTCTGAATTTCATTCTCTGTCACCCTATCTTTCCAAAGTTCTCTTTATTAATATCAAAATCCACTTGCAGCTTAATCGTAAATACCGTTCCGGATAAATCACTAGTCACATGAATGGTTCCGCCGTGCATATCCACAATATTCTTTGCGATGGCAAGTCCCAGCCCCGTTCCCCCTGTATTGGTAGACCGGGACTGTTCCACGCGATAAAACTTATTGAAGATAAGAGGCAGCTCTTCCTCCGGAATCACGTAACCGTAATTGATCACCTGAATGGTAACCAGTTCTTCGCTGCCATGGACCTTTACCAGGATGCGCTTTCCATCCGCTCCGTATTTGATGGCATTGTTGATTAAATTGTCAAACAGACGGGCCAGAAGGTTGCCATCCGCCGAGATCATCTGGGCGGGAACATTGCTTTGAAGCTCATAAGATAGGTTCTTATCCACAAAACTGGGATAAAATTCTTCCAACAGCTGACTTAAGAGCTTCACCACATCCACCTTGGCTACGTGCATGGAGATCTTCCCATAGTTCAGCTTTGTAAATCCGAATAAGTCCTCAATCAGCTTTTCCAGCCGCTTTGTCTTTACGTATGCAATCCCTATGTAATTTTTCTGGACTTCCGGATCAAGCTTTGTTTCTCCGGACAAAAGTTCCAGATACCCGATGATGGATGTTAAGGGTGTCCTTAAGTCATGAGCAATATTGGTAATAAGCTCGTTCTTGGTACGTTCCGCTTCCCGTTCCTTATCCATAAGGCCTCTTAAATCTTCCACCATCTTATTTAAACTGGCAGCCATGACAGAGAATTCATCATCCCCTTCAATGTCAACCGTAATATTTAAATCTCCCTCAGAAATACTCTGCATGGCATCAGAAATCCTGCTGATGTAACGCATAGACTTTTCCTGGAGAAGGAGAAAGGTGACCGTGAATATTCCGATCCCAAAAATAACATAAATCAGGATCACTACCACATCAAAGGATGTGAGCATCTCAACAAATGCATTGTCCTTTTGTGTGTTTCTCATGTAGGAGGCTACCAAAGATACATTGGTTACCAGAAATATCTCGATCAGGACCGTAACGACTGCACTGTAAAAAATATTGGCAATGACCCGGGTATGAAAACGGCGGTTAAGATCACTTTTCAATTTTGTATCCTACCCCCCAAACAGTGGTGATGATCTTGTTCTGTCTGGTATCCTCTTTCATCTTTCCCCGCAGCCGTCTGATATGTACCATAACTGTGTTGTTTGCCTCATAAACCTTTTCATTCCACACCTTTTCAAAGATCTCATCGGTGCTGAACACTCTTCCGGGATTAGAGGCCAGTAAGTAAAGGATGTCAAACTCAATGGGGGTAAGCTTAATCTCTTCCCCATAAACAGTCACCTTATGGTTATCCTTGTTAATGGTCAGTCCTCTTATTGCGATTTCATTCTTAGCAGCTTCATTTACCGCACTGTTGGGGTTTAACTGGGTATAACGGCGAAGCTGGGATTTTACCCGTGCCGTCAGCTCCAAAGGGTTAAAGGGCTTTGTCACGTAGTCATCTGCCCCGGTTCCAAGTCCCAGTATTTTGTCCAGATCCGTGGACTTGGCGCTGAGCATGATGATAGGAATGTTATTGGTCTCCCGTATTTTCTTGCACATTTGCAGGCCATCCATACCAGGCATCATGATGTCTAAAAGTACCAGATGGATCTGGTTTTTTTCCAGAATTCCCAATCCTTCTTCCGCATTATCCGCTTTATATACTTTATATCCGTCACTGACCAGGTAGATCTCCACCAGGTCTGCAATTTCTTTCTCATCATCCACAACCAAAATGCTTATTATCTCGGACATGAAAATACCTCCCTTGTCGTTATGTAAGCGGCTTTTCTTTTTTATTGAGGAAAAGCCTGCATCCATTTTACCACAAGAAAGGTATCTTTGCCTTACTATTTTCTTACAAAAAAGCTATAATTCGGTAACTATGGGGCGCTCTTCCATTGGCTTACTCCTGACTTTCCGTAGGAATAAACACCCGGCTGCCTACCGGATCCGACTTGCCAAGCTCCGCTTTCACATTCTGGATGGCCTCTTCACAGAACAGCTCCTGGCTGTTGACCAGGACCTTGCCCCTTTTATCAGGTTTCTCATAGGTTCCGTCGGCTTTTAAGATATGAGCCTTCACATTATCCTGAAACTGCACCTTAAGGAGATGGAAGATCTGCTCCTGCAGCATTTCATCTTCTACAGGGAACATGATCTCCACCCTTCGGTCTAAGTTTCTTGGCATCCAGTCGGCGCTTCCCATATACAGCTCCGGACTGTTGTCATTTTCAAAATAGAAGATCCGGGCATGCTCCAGGAAATTTCCAACAATGGAATGGACCGTAATCGTTTCACTTAAGCCCGGAACTCCCGCCTTTAAGCTGCATATCCCGCGGACGATCAATTCGATCTTCACTCCCGCGCAGGATGCCTCATAAAGGGCCGCTATGATTTCCTTATCGCAAAGGGAGTTCATCTTGGCCATGATATGAGCCGTTTTCCCGTTTTCTGCATTTTTCGTCTCCCTACGGATCAGCCTTAAGAATCTGGCCCGCAGCCAGATGGGAGCCATCACCAGCTTATTCCAGTGAAGCGGCTCGGAATAGCCTGACAGCATGTTGAATACGGCCGTGGCATCTTCCCCGATCTGAGGGTTGCAGGTCATTAGGCCAAGATCCGTATAAAGCTTTGCTGTGGAATCGTTGTAGTTTCCGGTGCCTAAATGAACATAACGGCGGATGCCATCCTCTTCTCTGCGTACCACCAGAGTGATCTTGCTGTGAGTCTTTAAACCTACCAATCCATAGATGACATGACAGCCGGACTTCTCCAGTTTTTTCGCCCAGTTGATATTATTTTCCTCATCGAAGCGGGCCTTTAGTTCCACCAGCACCGATACCTGCTTGCCATTGTCGGCGGCCTCCGCCAAAGCGGCAATGATGGGGGAATTTCCGCTGACTCTGTAAAGGGTCTGCTTGATCGCCAGGACTTCAGGGTCACTGGCTGCGGTTTTTACAAAATTTACCACAGGGTCAAAGGTCTCATAAGGATGATGAAGCAAAATATCGCCTCCGCGGATGTTGGTAAATATGTCGTCCTCGTTCATAAGCCTTGGAACCTGCTGGGGAATATAAGAAACTGCCTTTAGATGGTTAACGCCTTTCATTCCGTACATCTTCATGAGAAAGGTCAGATCCAGAGGACCTGCGATCTCAAAGATATCGGCGGAGCTGATGCTTAATTCCCGTTTCAGTATTTTTAGCAGTCGTTTATCCATCTTTTCTTCCACTTCCAGACGGATAGCCTCCCCCCACTGCCGTTTCTTAAGCTGTTTCTGGATCTCCTCCAGAAGGTCCTCCGCTTCTTCCTCGTCAATGGTTAGATCCGCATTTCTCATGATGCGGAAGGGATGGGCGGTAATGACGTTGTAATTTAAAAACAGGCTGCCGATATTCCGTTCAATGATCTGTTCCAATAAAATGACCGCCCGTTCATCCTTTTTTCCGGTGGGAAGCTCAACGATCCTCGGAAGTACGCTAGGCACCTGGACCATGGCAAATTCCAGTTCATCTTCCCCGCTTTTTTTCTGAAGGAGAGCCGCGATGTTTAAGGATTTGTTTCGGACCAGTGGAAATGGCCTGGATGAATCCACAGCCATGGGAGTGAGCACCGGATATACATTTCTCTCAAAATAGCTGTCCGCATAGCTGCCCTCTTTTTCGCTTAGGTCCTCATGGACCTGAACCACCCGAAGTCCATTCTGTTTTAATGCAGGCAGAAGAGAACGGTTATAAGTAGAATACTGCAAAGCAACCAGCTCATGAGTCCGCACGCTGATCTTTTCAAGCTGTTCCGACGGTTTTAGGCCTGCAATATCCGGCTTTGTATATTTGGCATGGACCATATCCTTTAAGGAAGCCACCCGGACCATATAGAATTCATCTAAGTTTGAGGCTGTGATGCTTAAAAACTTCAGCCGTTCAAAAAGAGGAAGGTTTTTATCTCTCGCTTCACTGAGCACGCGGTAATTGAATTCGATCCAGCTCAGTTCCCGGTTTACATAATTCTCAGGATTGTTGTATATTTCATCGGTGCCTGTCATCAGGATAACCTCCTCTTCTGTTTTAATATGGGCCTTATACCGAATATTTCTTCAAAAAAATCAGCTTTTTGCCGGAATGCCATGGATTCCAGGGTAATATCGCCCTCATAAGAGACGGTCACCACCAGCTGTCCGTTCTTTACGCTCATATGGGTGTCTGACAGCTTCTGCTTGTGGCTGCGGTCCAGGGAATTGGCGAGCCTTAAAATGGCTGTCAGCTTTCCCACAAGTATGATGCTGTCCTCATGAGGAAATTCTCCTTTTGTATTCCGGAACACCTCTTCGCTTAAATGGATCCGGTTATAATCAAATTCCACCCCATTGTAGCGGACCGCATTGGCGATGATCTCCCGCTCCATATGGGACAGACCGATGATCTCTGTTGACATGATGATATGGTAGGCGGATTCGCTGGGGTTTCTCATGCTGATAAATTTGCCGCAGGCGTGAAGGATGGCGGCAATCTGCAAAAGAAGCCTCTCTCTCTTTCCCATTCCGTGATATTTCTTCATGCTGTCAAAGATATCTACCACGTATTTTTCCATATTCACCGTATGAGGACCATGGCATTTATAGCGCTTTGCCATATTGCGGGAGGCCGCAAGAATGTCCTCGGAAAAATCATGGTTGAATTTCACCGCCTTTGTTTCCTCTGCAAATTCGGCTGCAATGCTGTCGCATAAACGGATTCCCGGAATCCAGAAAAGCTCTGCCTTGGTCAGTTCCAAAACTCGTTTAAAGATGATGGCCGCCGGAACCAGGAGGGATGCGTATTCCGAATTAACTCCAAACCGTTCCTGGATCTGGTCTAAAGACATTTCAACAATCTTTTCATAAAAAAATGCGAATTCCTCTGCAGTGACCCGTTCCACTGGCTTTCCGCCGCGGCTGCCCCGGGACAGATATAGGATGCTTTCTCCTATCCCGATCAGATTTTTGATCTCCCTGTCTTTTAAGTAAACCTTGCGGAATGTATATAGTTCATTATCCACCATTTCCTCGATCAGGGTATTCTGCATCTGGTTATCGACTTGTACGGTCCCCATCATTTCACGGATTCTTAAGACACCTAACATCAGGTTATGGGTGGAAACCAGGGCATCCCTGTCAAAAAGGGAAACCTGCATGCTTCCAAAGCCTACATCCACAATGGCTGTACCTTTTTGTATGATCTTATGGAATTCCGCATCCTTTGAGGCGATGGCCTTATAACTGATAAATCGCTGCTCGGAGTTGCTGATGACACGCACTTCGATACCAGTCCTCACCCGGATCTGATCCAGTACGATCCGGCTGTTTTTCGCTTCCCGCAGGGCACTGGTGGCGTAGGCCCGGTACCCGATCACCTTATAAGACTGCATGATATCCGCAAAATCCTTGATGACCTGACACATCTCCTCCACCAGCTCATAGCTGATCTTTCCATCATTATAGGTGTCCCTTCCAAGGGCAATGACATGACGGACATGGTCCACCTTACGGATTCCTGTCTTAGCAGAAATCTCATAGATACCAAGCTCCAGTTCAAACGATCCAACATCAATGGCGGCAAATAATCGTATTGCCATACCTTTCCTCCTTACTGCCCATTTGTCAGGCAGCTTTTTAAATATCCAAGTCTTTCTTTTCAGTTGTTCCCAAAAGGTGTGTAATAAACTGGCTTGCCGTTCTGCCTGATAAGCCTCCGTGGTTTAGTTCCCATATATTTGCTTTTGCATACAATTCTTCCAGAGACATGTTTATATCGCTGCGGGCGGCCAGCGCCCCTACGATCTCCTGGAACTCTCTTCTGTCCGGCGAGCCGTAATAGATGGTTACACCAAAACGGGCCACCAGGGAAAGCTTTTCCTGGACGGTGTCATTATTATGTAAGTCATCATCCAGCTCCCTCTTGTCACTGAATTTTTCCCGTATGAGATGTCTGCGGTTGGAAGTGGCATAAATCAGCACATTACCCGGTTTTTTCCCAAGGCCGCCTTCAATGATCGCCTTTAAATACTTATACTCCAATTCAGAATCCTCAAAGGATAAGTCATCCATGTAAATAATAAATTTGTAATTCCGATCCTTCACCTGTTCCTGGACCTTTGAAAGAGATTTGAATTGATGCTTATAGACCTCGATGATCCGAAGCCCTCTGTCATAATATTCATTGAGCACGGCCTTAATGCTGGAGGATTTTCCGGTTCCGCTGTCGCCGAACAGCAGGACGTTATTGGCAGCCCGCCCGTTTAAGAAAGCCTCCGTATTTTCGATCAGCTTCTGCTTTTGGAGTTGGTAGCCGATGATGTCATCTAAATGGACATGTTCAATGCTGGTGATAGGAAGGATCTGAGGCTCGCCGACTGCCTCCTCGATGCGGAAGGCTTTATTAAGGCCGAACTTCCCTACTCCGAACCTGCGGTAAAACTCTGTTATCACAGAAGCAAAAACAGTCTCATCCTCAGCTTCTTCCAAGGCAACGGCCAGGGCAACAATCTGGTCCCTGATCCTCTTATTATAGATCTTACTGCTGCCGTCTGCTGTCCGGTAATCGGAAAGGGCGGTCCATATCCCCTGTCCCCGATTTAAACGGTCCAGTTTTCGGATGTCATGATCAAACAATTCCTTTATGACCCGGAAATCATGAGCAACCAGTTCATTTAAAGTCCCTTCGATGGGGCCTACGATCTCACAGGAGGTACTATAGGCATTTTCATTGTTTGCAAGGCAGAATGATAAAAAACAATGCCAGAGATTCCCCTCAAAGCCATAGGAAGCCGCCAGCTCAATGAGCTGACCGGCGCAGGCATAGGAATCCGGCATTGTTTCTCTTTCCGACCCCGATTCCAGGCTCAAAAGCCCGGCGATCTTGTCAAAAAGTTCACGATGATTCAAATTACGGTACAAAATCAATTCCTGGGATTTCATAATTTGCCTCCTAAATGAATCAGGCAGATATGCGGATATATCCAGCTGATTCACAAATTCAAGGTTGAAAGATGTTGTTCTTTCAACCTTTTTCCTTCTGTAGAATAATAAGTCACACAGCCCCTAATAATTTCCCAAAACCCTCATATTGCTTCCCTCTTCAGAGATTCCCTTTAAGGCATTCTGAATGGAAGCATCACTTAAATTCCCTTCAATATCTATGAAAAACCGGTATTCCCAGTTCCTTCCAAGAATGGGCCTGGACTCGATCATCATCATGCTGACCCCGTTATAGATAAAATTGCTCAGCATATTATAAAGAGAACCGCTCTTATGGGGCAGTTCAAAGCTTATGCTTATTTTTCCCGCATCTTCCCGGTATACCGGCTCCTTTGACAGGATGATGAACCGGGTCGTATTGTTTTTATTATGGTTGATGGAAGATTTTAAAACCTTCAGCCCGTAAATTTCCCCTGCGATCTCACTGGCCACCGCCGCCTGGGACGGATCGCCATCCTCAAAGACCTTTTTGGCTGCTATGGCAGTATTCTCCACACTGATCTGCCTCCAGTCCCTGTTGGCATTTAAAAATTCAGAGCACTGCATAAGGGCCTGGGGGTGGGAAAACACCGTTTGGATGTCCCCCTCCTTTGCCTCCGAAAGCCCAAGCAGCGCATGGTCTACGGAAAGGAAGGTTTCCGCCACAATGTAATTGTGATATTTTATAAGTAAGTCATAATTATGGGTGACCGCCCCTGCAGAGGAATTCTCAATGGGCAGAACCGCATAATCAGCTGCTCCTGCCTCCACCTCTTTCATGGCATCTTCCCAGGAGTCCACATGGTATATATCTGCATCGGCCCCAAAATATTTTAGTGCTGCCTCGTGGGTGTAGGCGCCTTCCACTCCCTGATACACCACCCGTGCATGATTGACTGGAAGACTCTTTACCGGTCGGAAATCATATTCCGCCTTAAGTCCGTGTTCCGCCATAAGCTTGTACTGGAAATGGCGGCTGATCGTCATCATCTGAGTGAACAGCTCCCTTACCGCATGTTTATGGAATTCATCTTCCACCATACCGGTCACAGCCTCGATCTTCTGCTGCTCCCTTTCCTTGTCATAAACCTGCTTACCTGTTTCAATCTTATATTCGGCCACCTGGCCGCTAAGCGCCATCCGCTTTTCAAATAACGAAACAATCTCTCGGTCAATCCCGTCAAGCTGTTTTCTGATTTCCTGTAAATCCAATGTCTTCATGGGTCTTATCATTCCTTTTTCTTATCTGATGTGTGCTTAAGCCCTGTCAGAAATCTTTCCCTGGCTTTTCAGTTCTGCTTCCAGCATGGCCTTTATCTGATTCTCTACATAAGCGCCTGGGAATTTCCGAAACTCCGGTTCCAATTCCTTTGTATAAAAGGGCTTGCCAAATTCAATCGTCACCTGAGAGGGAAGCATGCGGGGAAATTGCCGTTCAAACACTTCCGCTGTTCCGGTAATTGCAACCGGTACTACCGGGCAGCCGCTTTTTTCCGCAATTTTAAGGCTTCCTTCCTTAAAAGGAATGAGATCTAAGGGACTCTCCTCCCGGTTCCTGGTACCTTCCGGGAAGATCCAGACGGAAACACCTCGTTTTACCTGATCGATTCCTATGAGAATGGTCTTTAAGCCTTCTTTTAAATTCTTCCTGTCTAGAAACAGACAATTTACATACTTCATCCAGGTGGAAAGCAGAGGAATCTTCTCCATTTCTTTTTTTGCCACGAATCCCATAAGGTCGGGAACCGTCACATAACCTACAAGAATATCAAAATAGCTCCTGTGATTTCCAACGTACAAAACGGCCCGGTCTGAAGGTATATTCTCCTTACCCTTAACCGTAATGCTCACGCCTGCCATATGAAGAATGATCCGAAAAATCCATTGGACCACCGCCAGGCTCTGGATATCCCGCTGGCGGCGGTCCTTTTTACCGGTCAGCCATTCAAATATAATGACCGGAATGCTTAAAATCAAAAATATGATGACTGTTGCTGCTACAAGAATAAAACGTATCATTGATCTAGCCCTCCATTTCATCTATTATATAAAATGGTGACTTTAATTACAATACTACCCGCCTTTCTTTTTTGTAATTTGTTCGAACAACAGTCCTGTGGCAAACCACAGCGGTGCAAAGTCCAGACGGATCAGTCCGTCTATGTTGGAGTTTCGCCCCGTATAATCCCACGGGCACATCCCTCTGCCCCGCAAAAGGGAGCCGGCAATATATTCCGCCACAAAAATGAGAACCATGTAAAGAAATCCATGGCGGATAGCAAGATCCGCTCTCTTTGCCGTAAATCCTGAACCGGGATTCACCCACCGGTCAATAAGATCTCCTATGGGACCTAAAAGTGCTCCGCAGCCATAAATAGGAAACATTAATAGGGACGTCTGCCCCATAAGCCGCCAGTCTTGGCGCAAAATGGATTCCGTGGAGGTAAAGATAACCTCCAGGCACCAACCTGTCACCCCGCATTTGCAGAAATTAAGTGGCAGTTGTTTTAAGTTTAGTTGTGATAGTGTTTTCATACCCTTCATTATGCGCCGGTTATTGGGATATTATGTTCTTCTGTTAAAGAATTCTATAATAGAGGAGACAACAATCTGCTCCCCTGTTCCTTGATCCGAATGAAAAGACTCCTCTCTTCATACACCTCTCTTGTGATCTCTTTGCACACCTTTAGGTCCTCCAGGAACAGAGCTTCCAGCCTGCGGGTCGTCTCCTCGTCGTAGATTACCGCATTTACTTCAAAATTTAGCTCAAAGCTTCGGATATCCATATTGGCAGTGCCATAAGAGCTGACCTTTCCGTCGGTCATAACCCCCTTGGAATGGAGAAACCCGTTTTCATAGGTATAGCACCTGGCCCCGGCAGATATTAAATCCCCCACATAGGAATAGGAAGCCCAGTAAACAAAAGGATGATCCGGCTTACAGGGGATCATCAGCCTTACATCAACACCGGAACGGGCAGCTACTGACAAAGCGGTAAGCACAGCATCATCAGGCACGAAATAAGGTGTCTGGATGTAGATATGATCCCTGGCCTTTGAAAAGAGCCGGATATAATTATCCCGGATCTGTCGGCTCCTTGCATCCGGGCCGCTTGCAATGATCTGGATTCCAAGATGTTTTCTCTCGTCATTTATGTCAACCACGCCAAGGAAATCCAGACAACTTCCGTCTTCATCTTCACAAAAATATTTCATATTACGGAACAGGTTTTCTCCTGTCGCATAATTCCAGTCCAGAGCAAAGCGGATCTGAAGGCTTAGCACAGACCCTCCCTGCAGCTTTAAATGGGTATCTCTCCAATAACCGAACCTGGTATCCTTTGAAATATATTCCCGGCCGATGTTGAAGCCTCCCACATATCCGACCCTGTTGTCAATGACCACGATCTTTCTGTGGTTTCTGTAGTTTACACGAAGCTGAAGCCTGCCTAGTATGGGCGGGAAAAAGATCCCTATCTTTACCCCGTTTTCCTTGAGCTGGTTCCATTTGTCCTTACGCATGAAACGCCCCCCCATACCGTCGCAGAGAATGCGCACTTCAACTCCTGCTCTGGCACGCTCTATGAGGATGGGAATTATGGAGTCAAACACTTCATCGTCTTTAATAATATAATACTGCAAATGAATAAAATGGGTTGCATTGGAAAGCTCCATTCTCAAGTCTTTAAATTTTTCTTCCCCGTCCGTAAAAATCTCAACCGTGTTGTCAACGGTCAGCACAGATCCGGAAGTCTCCAGATTATACAGCACAAGATCCTCATAGTCACGGGACAAAGACGATACCAGGCTGATATCATGGCTTTTTAAAAATTCTTCCTGGTTTTTTGCGGAATAACGCACCCGGTCTTCCACTTCCTTAATCCGGAACATCTTGCCCTTTCGCATATCCTGGCCCAAAAGCAGATAAACAAGAATACCGAATACAGGAACAAAATACAGGGCCAGGAGCCAGGTCCAGACTGCTTTGGGATCACGGCGCTGAAAAAACACGATAATAATTGATAGAATCAGGTTGATATAAATCAGATGATCAATCAGCCAGTTCCAAATATCAACTGCCTGTAAAAACATCGTTTCCATAATAAATCCCTCCTGTCTAAGCGGTCACGATCCGCTTTATGCGGGCAATGAGGCATACCTCATAGCTTTCTTCGGGATATTTAATTGCAGAAAAGGACCACCGCTGATGCGATGACCCTTTTATACAAACTGATTTCTCTCCCTGTTATAATGATAATCAATCGCAGCCAGAGAAAGGGTCAGGTCATTCTCCTGGATCCCAAGACTATGGCAGCATTCCTCAAGAGAAGGATAATAATCTCTTAACTGAGTATTGACATAGCTTAGCAGCATCACCGGATCTTTAGGTATATTAAACATTTTTTCCTCCTCCTATTCTGTTAACATATTTATTCTATCATAATTATTCCCAATTGTGAATCATTGAGAATGGGAGTTGCGGAATTTTCATGGCAAAGTACCCCTGTACGAATGGAGTAATCAGTGCTACAATCAAATTTGAAATCCTTTAGGAGGTACAAGGTATGAAAAAAATACTAATGCTTGGAACAGGGGGCACCATCGCCTGTAAGCGGAGTGACAATGGCTTAAAGCCTCTCCTTACTACAGACGAAATCCTTTCCTATGTTCCGGAAGCATCAGAATTCTGTCAGGCAGACAGCCTGCAGATACTAAACATAGACAGCACCAATATGCAGCCAAGCCATTGGATTACCATGGCAAAGGCTATTGAAACTCATTATAAGGATTACGATGGTTTTGTTATCTGCCACGGCACGGATACCATGGCTTATACAGCCTCAGCCCTTTCCTATCTGGTACAGGATTCGGAAAAGCCCATTGTCATCACCGGAGCCCAAAGGCCCATTGACATGGAAAACACCGATGCCCGCACGAATTTATCAGATAGTCTACGGTTTGCCAGCGAGTCTAAGGCCCATGGTGTTACCATTGCGTTTGACGGCAAGGTGATTGCAGGCACCAGAGGGAAAAAGGAGCGCACCAAGAGCTACAATGCTTTTTCCAGCATTAATTTTCCATATATTGCAGCGATTCAGGATGGACATGTGTTGTTTTACGTCGATGATAAGGCTTCCTGTCCCAGGCAGGTACAGTTTTTCCAAAAGCTGAATCCTCATGTGGCATTAATGAAACTGATTCCTTCCATGGGGTCTGACGTTCTGGATTTCATGGCAGAGCACTATGATGCGGTGATCATAGAATCCTTTGGCGTCGGCGGCCTTCCTTCCTATGATACCGGTGATTTTTATAAGGCTGTTAAAAAGTGGATTAATCTAGGAAAAACCGTGGTCATGGCCACCCAGGTGACCAATGAGGGCAGCGATATGTCCGTGTACGAAGTCGGGCATTCCATAAAAAAGGAGCTGGGACTTTTAGAAGCCTATGATATGACTCTGGAAGCCACAGTGACGAAGCTCATGTGGATTCTGGGACAGACCAGTGACGAAAATGAGATACGGGAATTATTTTACCGTACTATTAACAGAGATATTCTTTGGCAGGCTTAAAAATACGGGCGCAGCAAAAGAGATGAGTAATCATCCCTTTTGCTGCGCCCTTTAAAATAAGCGTAAGGTTTATCCCTTATTCCAGATAAGCAATCAGCTTCTGGCCGTCTTCCGACACGTCGATCACGATTACATTTCCTGCCCGGACCTCATCCCCAAGAATGATCCTGGCCGCTAAAGTTTCCACATGTTTTTGCAGATACCGTTTTAACGGACGGGCTCCGTAAACCGGATCATACCCCTGTTCCACCACAAACTCTTTTGCCAGGTCAGTCAGCTCAATCTTTAATTCCCGATCTTCAATCCGTTTGTTTAATTCCGCAAGGAGCAGGTCTACGATTCCTGCTATATTTTCCTTTTCAAGAGGCTTAAACAGGATTATTTCATCAAGACGGTTTAAGAATTCCGGACGGAAATGGTTCCTTAAATCATTCATAACCATTGCTTTTGCATCTTCCCGGATTCTTCCGGCTTCGTCAATACCTGTTAACAGATACTGGGAACCGATGTTGGAGGTCATTATAATAATGGTGTTTTTAAAGTCAACGGTTTTTCCGGAAGAATCTGTGATCCGTCCATCGTCAAGAACCTGCAGCAGTACGTTAAACACATCAGGGTGAGCCTTTTCCACCTCATCAAAGAGCACAACGGAATAAGGCTTTCTCCTGACTGCCTCTGTCAGCTGGCCGCCCTCATCGTAGCCCACATATCCTGGAGGTGCTCCGATCAGTCTTGATACGGAATGCTTCTCCATGTATTCGCTCATATCGATTCTGACAATGTTATTTTCATCGTCAAACAGGTCTTCCGCCAAGGCCTTGGCAAGCTCGGTCTTTCCAACGCCCGTAGGTCCTAAAAACAGGAAGGAGCCAATGGGTTTGGTAGGATCCTTGATCCCTGCCTTGGAACGGATGATGGCCTCGGTCACTTTGATTACTGCCTCGTCCTGGCCGATGACTCTCTTATGAAGCTCCTTATCAAGGTGGAGGGTTTTATTCCTTTCCCCTTCCGTCAGTCTGGCCACCGGGATTCCTGTCCACTTGGATACGATTCTGGAAATCTCATCTTCTGTTACGCTCTCATGAACCAGACTCATGTCCTGGTTCCTTACACGCTCTTCCTCTTCCGCCAGTTCCTTCTGAAGCTGGGGAAGCTTTCCGTATTGTAACTCTGCCGCGCGGTTTAAATCATACTTTTGCTGCGCTGTCTGGATCTCCCGGTTCATATTCTCAATTTCTTCCCGCAGGGCGGATAACCGTTCCACGGATGACTTTTCATTTTCCCATTGGGCCTTCTGGGAAGCAAACTCATCATGAAGCTCCGCCAACTCCTTCTGAAGCTCTGCAAGGCGGTCCTGGCTTAAACGGTCGGTTTCCTTCTTTAGGGCAGCCTCTTCAATCTCCATCTGCATAATACGCCTGGAAAGCTCATCAAGCTCAGCCGGCATGGAGTCCAGTTCTGTCTTTATCATGGCACAGGCTTCATCCACTAGGTCAATGGCCTTATCCGGCAGAAAACGCTCGCTGATATAACGGTCAGACAAAGCGGCTGCCGATACCAGGGCAGAGTCTGTGATTTTTACCCCATGGTAGACCTCATACCGTTCTTTCAGTCCCCTTAATATGGATATGGTATCTTCCACCGTAGGCTCGTCGACCATGACCGGCTGGAAACGCCGTTCCAAAGCCTGATCCTTCTCTATATACTGGCGGTATTCATCAAGTGTGGTGGCGCCGATGCAGTGTAGCTCGCCTCTGGCAAGCATAGGCTTTAACATATTGCCTGCGTCCATGGAACCTTCTGTCTTACCTGCTCCTACAATGGTATGAAGCTCGTCAATAAACAGAATGATCTGACCGTCACTTTTTTTCACTTCATCAAGAACGGCCTTTAAACGTTCCTCAAATTCACCCCGGTACTTGGCACCTGCCAGCAATGCTCCCATGTCAAGGGCAAACAGCTTTTTGTCCTTTAATCCCTCCGGTATATCGCCCCGGACAATCCTTTGAGCCAGGCCTTCTACCACGGCAGTCTTACCGACTCCAGGCTCACCGATCAAAACCGGGTTGTTCTTCGTCTTCCTGGAAAGGATCCGCACCACATTCCGGATCTCGCTGTCCCGTCCGATGACAGGATCCAGCTTCTGGTCCCTGGCCCGCTCCACCATATCATAGCCGTATTTAGTAAGGGTATCGTAGGTTGCCTCCGGGTTGTCATTTACAACACGCTGATTTCCTCTTACCGTGGATAGGGCCTGTAAAAAGTTTTCCTTTGTTATGCCATAACTCCGAAACAGCTCCTTTACCGCTTTGGATGGCTGCTTTAACATGGCTAAGAATAAATGCTCTACAGAAACGTATTCATCTCCCATGGCCTTTGCCTCATCCTCGGCGCTTATTAAGACCTTATTTAAATCATTGCTGATGTAAATCTGTCCTCCCCTGACCTTGGGAAGTTTTTCTATTGCCTGAGCCGTTTCATTTAAGAATTGCTCTTTTTGTATATTCATCTTGGTAATGAGTTTCAAAATCAGGCTGTCTTCAATGGTAAGAAGGCTGTACAGCATGTGTTCCTGCTCGATCTGCTGATTTCCATATTCATATGCAAGCTTTTCGCAATTCTGGACGGCTTCCATCGATTTTTGCGTAAATTTATTGATGTTCATAATAGCTCCTCCTTTTTTTCCGTTATGTAAAAGTATTGCTTTATTTGTTCTATATGTAATATAACAAATAGTGTTTCCTGTGTCAAGATAATTTTTCAGGATTCCAACAGAATTCCAACAAAAATCTTACAGTTTTAAGCCCTGCATTGTTTTTTCCAGGACCTTCCTCTATAATCAAAGCAGTGATTCTTATCCCTTACATTCAGGAGGTGACACTTTCATGAAAAATATTTCCCGCCGCGGGTTACTACTCCACGGAGCAGCCGCTGCTGTTTCCCTGTTTCTTTTTGCAGCCACAGTCCCCTTTGACAGCTTTGCCCACACAAAGGATGAATCCATATATCTGTCCGGTGCCTGGATAAAGGATGAGGTTGGCTGGCGTTTTTTTAATCAATGGAATTCCTCCTATCCTGCCGGAAAATGGGCGGAATACCAGGGCCATTCCTATTATTTCATGGATAATGGGTACATGGCGACCGGCTGGCGTTTTATCAATGACAACTGGTATTATTTTAATCCCAGTCAGGGAAAAGAGGAAGGCTCTATGGTAACCGGCTGGGTATATGACTCTGATCATTGCGGCTGGTTTTACACGAACCAGATTGGAATCATGGTAACCGGTTGGCATAAAATCGATGGCTTTTGGTACTATCTTAACCCGAATTCCGACGGTCTACTCGGTCTTATGGCTGTAAACCAATTTGTTGACGGTTCCTATGTGGATGCAAACGGGCGCATGAATGAAGTCAGGTAAACGAAGAAAAGAGCAGTGCTGTTAAGAAACAGACACCGCTCTTTTTTCTATTCCCCTGAATCTCCAGCTAAATAAAACCGCACGGAAAATCCAGTCAATAAACATACCATACCATACGCCCATGACACCTGTATTCATCACACGGACGAAGAAATAAGCAAATGCGATCCGGAACAGCCACATGGAGAATATGGACACCACCATAGTAAATTTGGCATCCATAGAAGCTCTCAGGGCATAAGGAATGGTAAAGGCCAAAGGCCACACGATCATCGCATAGCTGTGGACCACCACCATACGGACGGATATTTTTGCAGCCTCCCCCGAAAGGTTGTAGACAGAAGCAAGCTGGTCTGAAAATACGACCATGACCGTACACAACAAAAGAAGAATTCCGTAATTAGCGCCGACCAAAAGTCTGGTATAGCGCTTTGCCTCCTTTTTCTCTCCTGCTCCCACACATTGTCCAACAATGGTGATCAGGCCCAGGCCTATGGCATTGCCGGGCAGATACAGCAGGGTCACCAGGTTGGAAGCCACTGCGTAGCTGGCAATCGCCGCCGTTCCCAGGGAAGAGATCAGGCTTTGCAGCGCAAGCTTTCCAAACTGGAACATGCCGTTTTCCAGGCCGTTTGGGATACCAATGGACAGTATCTTCTTAATCATCGGAATGTCTGGTTTAAGATCCTCCAGACGGTTGATCCTCACAACATTGTCGGGACTTTGAATCATGAAAAGCATCACTACTGCAGCGGCCACCCGGCAAAACAGGGTGGGCCATGCCAGGCCGGTCACTCCCATATGAAGGCCGTAGACACAGACTGCATTTCCCGCTACATTCACGGTATTTATCACAAGGGACACTGCCATGGAAGCCTTGGAGTTTCCCATGGAGCGGAATAAGGCCGCACAGGAATTATAGACTGCCACAAAGGGATAGGACAGGGCCGTAATCCAGAAATAAACCACGGCGGCGCTCATGACTGACTCATCCACACTGCCAAAAATGGCCCTTAAAAGGCCTCCCCTGCCTGCCAGTGCAATAAGGGTAACAAGCACTGACAGTACAGTCGTGACTCCAATGAGCTGCCCCGCTGCCTTGCAGGCATTCTCTGACTGCTTTTTCCCAAGATACTGGGACGAAATGACAGCACCTCCTGTAGCTAGTGCCGACAGCATCTGAATGACCAGGATGTTGATGGATTCCACCAGAGAAACTCCGGAAACAGATGCCTCTCCCACTGCCGCCGCCATCATGACATTCACCATTCCTACTAAAACGATCAATATCTGTTCCACGATCAAAGGGGCCAGCAGCTTCATCAAATCTTTTTTAGTAAACATTAACCTTCCTCTTATTATGCCTCAAACGGGTAGCGGATTCCCCACTGTCTTCTTAGCTCATCCATGACCTTCATTACGTCCAGGGTTGCCTTATGAGGCATCTGGGGACACTCTGTCCAGCCGTTTCTGATGGCTTCCCCGCTGGCTTCAATCTGGTATTCATATCCTGATATCTGTTCCGGCCTGATGTGAGTTTCAACCAGCTCCCTATTGGCATTGTAAACCCGGATGGTCTCAAAATTATTGACATTCTCAACTACAAGGTATCCCTTGGTTCCGTATATGACTCCCATACGGTCGGAGAGCACCCGCAGGGAACTGTTTAAGATTGCCATCTTTCCTCCAGGATAGCATAGGGTTATGCTGTTCTGGGCGTCCACTCCGCTGTCTGTCTTAATCACACTGGATTTGATATCTGTAATCTCATCACCAAAAACAATGGAAGCGAAATTAAGAGTGTACACTCCTACATCAAGAAGGGCTCCCCCCGCAAGCTCCGGCTTTATAAGGCGCGGCTTGTCAGAAACCAGATAACAGAGATTTGCTGTAAGGGTCATAGGCTCACCGATAACGCCTGAGTTTAAAACCTCTTTCAGGGTTTTTGCCATAGGCATGTATCGAACCCACATGGCTTCCGTTATCATAAGATTTTTTTCCTCCGCCAGATCGGTCATCTCCTTGGCCTGAGCATAGTTGGCAGCAAAGGCTTTTTCGCAGAGAACATGTTTTCCATTTTCCAGGCATAGTTTCGCATTGCTGCAATGCTCAGAATGAGGTGTTGCAATGTAGATCAGCTGAATATCCGGGTCTTTCACAAGTTCCTCATAAGAGCCGTAAGCCCTTTCAATGGAAAAACGTGCCGCAAATTTTTCCGCTTTTTCCAGGCTTCTGGAGGCTGCTCCCAACAGAACTACCTGAGGCATCTGAAGCATTGTATTTGCCAGTACCGATGCGATCCTGCCTGTTCCCATGATTCCGATTTTTAACGTTTCCATGTCTTAAACCTCCGTACAATTATTTCATATATTTTCCTGTTCAGTATAGCACATGAAAAGAGTCTGTACAATTATTCTTTTGGAATGTCCAGAGGGGCTGCCCCTTTGCACTCCTGCTCCATCCTTTGAACCAGTTCAATAAATGCCTTCATCTCTCTGCTGATCCATTTATCCCTGTGATAAACCATCTGTCTCCAGGACTGCATGTGAAAATCCTTCATGTTAAGAGGCATTAAGGTTCCTTCCTCAATATCCCTGCAAATGGTGAATTCCGGAAGAAAAGAGATCCCTGCGTTGCTGCGGAGAAGCTTGATGATGAATTCCGTATTGCCGATCTCCAGAAAGGGATAAACCTTTTTTCCATAAGCAGCGAGGTACTGCTCTAGCATAAACCGGTAGCTGGCATCCTTTTCCGTAAGGATCATTTGCTGTGAAATGACTTGATCAATGGTAAGACCTGTTTCCATTCCAAAAGGATGGTTCTTTGAAGCGGCAAAAATAATGTTTTCAGGCTTTTCCATCACTTTTATCCATTTTGAATCATACATGCGCCTATCAAGGAAATACACCAGATCAATGGTATTATTGTTCATCATGGTAAGAAGCGCATCAGGGGAGTCCACGATAATGCTTACGTTGACTAAGGGATAAAGGCGGTGGAACTCCTGAATGAGGGGCGGAAACAAGGTAGAACAGATGGACTCAATGGTCCCGATCACCAGCCTTTTGGTAAGCTCCGAGGATACGGATAAAATATTTTTTACATGGGTTAAATTCTTTACCACTTCAGCCGCATATTCATAAAAGGTTTCCCCCTCATGAGTCAGGGTCGTCTGCTTTCCGATCCGGTCAAACAAATGAACATCTAATTCCCGTTCCAGCTGTTTGATCTGTACGGTGACAGCAGCCTGGGAATAGCCCAGCTTTTCAGCCGCCCTGCAAAAGCTTTTCCGGTTTGCCACCTCTAAAAATGTCTTTATTTCTCGAAGCTCCATCTTAAAACTCCTTTCAATTTAAAAATATTAAACGTTATCTTAAAAACGTTAAATTTTACATCCACACTTTTATATGGTACATTATAACTAATAAGAAATCAATGATTATTGACAGGCTGTATACGGAAAATTAATGATATTTCAGAAAGGAATTTATGTTCATATGGAAAGGGAATGTAATAAATACCGCAACTATGTCCAGATACTGAAAGAAGAACTGCTTCCTGCCATGGGCTGTACCGAACCGATCGCCCTGGCTTATGCCGCCGCAGTAGCCAGAAAAGCTCTGGGCCAAATGCCTGATAAAGTGGTGGTGGCAGCCAGCGGAAGCATTATTAAGAATGTGAAATCAGTAATCGTCCCGAACACCGGCCATTTAAAGGGCATTCCTGCGGCTGTTGCAGCGGGGATCGTGGCAGGGAATCCGGAAAGAGAGCTGGAGGTCATAGCAGAGGTCTCGCCGGAGCAGATGATACAGATGAGAGAATTTATGAAAGAACGGGAGATCACGGTAGAACACCTGGATCAGGGGATTAATTTTGACATCCTGGTTACTCTGTATAAGGGCTCGTCCTATAGCAGGGTACGGATTGCGGGTTACCACACCAACATCGTCCTCATTGAAAAGGATGGGACCATACAGACGGAAAAGAAAGCAGCTTTAGAAGAAGAGGCGCTGACCGACCGGACTTTACTCAATATGGAGGATATCTGGGATTTTATCAATTCCGTGGACATCTCTGACATCCAGGAAATCCTGGAACGCCAGATCCGTTACAACTGGGCCATTGCCGAAGAGGGGCTTAAGGAAAGCTATGGAGCCAATATCGGCAAGGTACTTCTTAAAAGTTCCGGAGATGACTTATCCGTCAGGGCAAAGGCCATGGCAGCTGCTGGTTCTGATGCCAGAATGAATGGATGCGGACTGCCGGTGGTTATCAATTCAGGAAGCGGAAATCAGGGGATCACCGTTTCCGTACCTGTTATTGTATATGCAAAGGCCTTAAAGGTCAGCGAAGAGAAGTTATACCGGGCCTTAGCCTTATCAAATCTGGCTGCCATTCACCAGAAAACACCCATCGGCAGATTATCCGCCTATTGCGGTGCCGTCAATGCAGGAGCCGGGGCCGGAGCTGGAATTGCCTATCTCTGCGGAGGGGGCTATGAGGAAGTCATCCATACCATAGTCAATGCGCTCGCCATTGTCTCCGGTATCGTATGCGATGGGGCAAAATCCTCCTGCGCGGCAAAGATCGCATCATCCATAGAAGCCGGAATTCTAGGTTATAATATGTACATGCAGGGACAGCAGTTCTTTGACGGCGACGGGATCGTCACCAAAGGCGTGGAGGCTACCCTTCGAAATGTTGGAAGACTGGGGAGAGAAGGAATGAGGGAAACCAACAAGGAAATTATACGGATTATGATAGAGGTGTAACATAGATAAGACAGCAATTCCAGGGCTTCCTGGAATTGCTGTCTTTTAACCTTAATAGCGATATCATTTATCAATCTTAAAGGGATCTCCATACATTTCCCACTCAAGAGGCTTTTGTAAGGAATAATTTTCTTCCTTTAGGAAATTCCTTTGGGCAATTGTTCTGCTTAAGTCTTCATGAGCACTTTCAAGTTTCATTACCTTATCTCTTTCATCAAGAAAAGCCGTAAGATAATCTGCTTCATTTCCTCCATCTGCCGGAGACTTCGCTTTATTTATCGCAGCCTCTCTTATGCCCGGAAAACTTTCTTCATATGGAACAGATCCATCACCAGGGCCATGCATTACGATTGCATCATAGTAAATGAACTGACCCAAAATGGATAATCCATCTTTTACTGCCTGGTCAACTGCCGGATTAAAATACATAACATCTCTGATTTTGTTCTGTGCTTCCTGGAATTCTTCATCTTCGCTGGCAGCCTTCCAGTCATTTTCAAAAGCTTCCCCTAATCCTTCATGAGAATCCGAACCATTCACCTTTTCAAGAGCTTCTATGTATTTAGCCAGCTGATTCTCCGACTTTGTTTCTGTATAGCCCTTTACTAATTGCAGCATATCTCCCGTTCCAGAACAAAACCCGATGATTCCGGCTGTATAACCTCTCCCATCTTCAATATCTTCAATATAGCTGTATTGAGCCTTCCAATCCAACGATGAATTTTCTGCGCTGGAAACTAACTCCATCGCTATCTCTTTCTTTTCTAAGTCTTTCAAAGAACCGCTGCTTTCGCTCTCTTTCTTTAATTGACCGCCGGTTTGATTGGAAGTACATCCGGTTAAAACCAATAACCCTATGAGAGATACGATAACCATGATTTTGTTTGTTTTTTTATTCAAGAAAAATTTTCTCCTTTCATCAAACAAAAGTTTACTGAAAACCTACTGAAAGAAATTAGGAAGATGTTTTTTATGGGCTTCCAGTAATTCCTCCATTACCTGTTTTGCTACGTCCCCGCTGGTAATCAGTGGGTTCATCATAAAGGCCTGTAATAAGGTACCTCTATCCCCTGTCACAGCAGCTTCAATGGTTAATTCCTCCATAGCTTTCATCAATTGTAGCAATCCTCTTTCCTGAGGTTTAAAGCTTCCGAAATTATAAGGAACCGGGCCTTTTCCTGTTAAAGTACAAGTAACTTCAACCGCGCAATCATCAGGCAGGTCTTTGATCGTACCGTTATTCCGGGTACTAACAGTCATGGTTGTTCTTTTATCATTGTAGATTGAGGTAATCGTTTCGCAAGCCGCATCACTATATCTGGCTCCGCCCCGTTCTTCTAACTGTTTCGGTTTATAATTCAGATTGGGGTCCTTATATAATTCATATAATTCAGCTTCAATTTTTTTGACTTTTTCTGCACGGGTTCCATTGTTTTTAAAGTCTTCTAATTCCTCGGCTAACATTTTATCCGTATAGTAATAATAATTATGATACGGGCATGGAACCATATGAAGATTTTCAACTTGTTCAAATATCAAACGATTATCCTTAATATTTGCAACAATTGAATTTGTTTCTCCACTTCCATACATCTTTTTAATCAGTTCATCCGTTCTGTCGATTCCACTTTTATCAACCACCGTGTGCCAGTGCAGATGATTAATGCCTGCAAACTGGAAGAATAAATCTGATGGTATTTCATCAAGTATTGCAGCTTCTTCATAGACCGCATTAATTGGAATATTACACAAACCAACGACCTTGTTCCAATTGCCATATCTTAAAACGGCTTCCGTAACCATACCGGAAGGATTGGTAAAGTTAATTAACCAAGCTTCAGGGCATAGCTCTTTCATTTCCTCTACAATATTTAATATTACAGGAATGGTTCGTAATGCCTTAAAGATGCCCCCGGCCCCATTGGTCTCCTGACCGATTAATCCATGGCTTAAAGGGATACGTTCATCCAGAATTCGTGCATCTAATAATCCAACCCGCAGCTGTGTGGTAACGAAATCCGCATCTTTTAAAGCTTCCCGCCGGTCCAGCGTTAAGTAAACCTTGCAGTCAATTCCTGCTGCTTCTACCATCCGCTTAGCCATCTCTCCCACAATCTCTAACTTATGCCTGCCTTCTTCGATATCCACCAGCCACAATTCACTGATTGGAAATTCATCATATCTTTTAATAAATCCCTCAACCAATTCTGGTGTATAGCTGGATCCTCCGCCAATCGTTACAACTTTAATTTTTTTTGACATAGTAAATTCCTCCATGATCAATTTTCTGCAACTCCATCAACTTCAATATCCGTTGTTTCAAGTGTGTGATTTTCATTCTCCAACATTTGTTTTTCAGCAATCTTGAAAAACGGCATATAAATAACAATAGCAATGACAATTTCAAGTGCAGACCAGATTGCGGCTCTTATGTCCCAGCCAGTAGCCATTAAAGGTCCAATAATCGGGGGCATTGTCCAGGGAACCATCATCATCGGTCTGCCAACCAATCCAATGGACATAAGAAAATAACTGCTGGCAGCCAATACTAACGGAATCAGGATGAAAGGAATCATCATCAGTGGGTTCATGATAATCGGAAACCCGAAAATTACTGGCTCATTTATTTCAAAAATCGAACCTGGCAGAGCTACCTTTCCCAATTCCTTATAAGTTTTTGATTTTGAGAAAATCATCAGAAGAACTAAGGTTAATGTTGCTCCTGTTCCGCCTACATTAACAAATAAGCTGGAAAAACCTGAAGCAGTGATATAAGGAAGTGCTTCTCCTTTGGCATATGCAGAAGCATTTGCTGCAACAAAGGCTAAAAATATTGGATCTGCAACACCTTCTAATGTCATGTCTCCATGGATTCCTGCGCACCACAATAAACTTACTAAAAATGTGTAGAGCAAAATACCAGGCAAACTATTTAATGCATGAAGCAACGGTGAAAAGATACTTTGAATGAATTCAGTAATATTAAAATGCAGCGGAACACGAATTGTCCAGAACAGCACTAAAATCAGCATAGCAGGAATCAAAGATACAAAGGAATTACTTACTGCTGGCGGCACACCCTCAGGCAGCTTAAATACCCAATTCTTTTTTATGCAGAAATGATAAATTTCAGTCGTAACAATTCCCGCAATAATCGCTGTAAATAGTCCCGTAGAATCAAAGCCTGCAGGATCAATGACAAAGCCGTCTGAAAGCTGAGTGGTAATAAAAGCCATTACCGACAAGCCCGCACCGGAAATAGCATCAAGGTCATAGCTTTTACTTAGCTCATAACCGATTCCAATCGCTGCTAAAAGTGAAATAATGCCAAACGATACACCGACGGCAGCATTAATCATGTCTTCATAAGGTGCTAAAAAATTAGTCCAGCTTTCAATTGGAATATTTCCTATGATAAGAAAAATACTTCCGCTTATGATTGCCGGTAATGTTAAGGTTAAACCATTACGTACCGCTACCAAATGTCTTTGATTCCCCAATCTTGACAATGGCGGTATAATTGTGTCTTGCAACCAGTTCATCAATTTATCCATCTTTATTTCCCCCTTATTGTGTGCTCAAATTCAATCGCCCAAAGCTTTTTTGACCTGAGCTATGACCTTTGCACCGTTCATAGTGCCATATACCTGCATATCAATGCATTCAATGATCTTACCTGGACAGTCCTTTTCTACTTTTGCCTTACTGAAACGAACCTGAGGCCCCAGCAGGATGATATCTGCATCCTTCCCCTTGTCCTTGGTGCTTGCAAGTGCATAGGCATTGATTTTACACTCGTAATTTTCTTTTTCAGCTGCCTCTTTCATCTTATGAACCAAGAGGCTGGTGGACATTCCTGCCGCACAAAACAAAACAATGTTTCTCATAACTACCTTCCTTTCTATAAATGAATTATTTTATTCTTAAAATATCAATCATTTCTTTGCACAGGTCCATGACCGTCATGGCATTCATCAGATGATCCTGGGCATGAACCATTAAAAGCCCGACTTCTGCCTTTTTGCCGTTTAACTCATTCTGGATCATTTCTGTCTGGACCTCATGTGCTTCCTGAATCGTCTTTTCTGCATCTTCCATCAACTGGTCTGCATGTTTAAAATCACCATTTTTTGCCGAACGCAGTGCTTCAATCGCAGTGCTTCTTGCGTTCCCTCCGCAGACTACAAGCTTCATAACAATCATTTCAATATCCATTCTCACACTGCCTCTCTCTTAACCTGTAATTATGAGTCTACAAATGTCATGAAGGGACTCATAACTACATCATGCTGATCTTGTATTATCTGAATTATTCTATCTACTGTTAACCTCTCCTCTATTGGCAGCTGGTACAGAACAAACGGCAGCCCCTGCTGCTGCAAGCAGGCCGTTCATAAATTTTCTCTTCATCACTTCCCTATCTCCATTGAAAATAATGCATTTATCTATTGCACATTCACATACTACCATACTTCTTTTTAGAACTCCATGATGCCTTTTTCCATTTTCGTAATGGTACCTTTTTCCTCTCTTTACCAGCTGAATATACGCCTTTGCGAAGCTGATCCCCGACAGAGAAAAAGACGAGTGCAAAATGATAATCATTCTGTACTCGTCTCACTTTTATTCTATATGCCTTTGCCTCATACTTCCTTTGGAATCTGGGCTTCTATGCTGCTCATGGCTTCTATAAATGCATCATAATCCTGCTTTTTGACCAGCTCCTGGATTTGTTTCTGGCTTAATAGAAAGGCTGCCGTCATCTGATAAAAGCGCTGCAGTTCTTCACTGGTATGATCCTTATTGGCTATGGACACCAGGAAAACGGCGCGTACTTTCTGCCCTTCCCAGTCCACCGGTTCATCAAGGATACCAACACATACAAATGTCTCCTCACTGATCGCCTTGTAAACGTGTGGCATTGCCACCATGTTGCCAAAAGCGGTCTTGGCTAGCCTCTCCCTCTTTAACACGGATTCATAAAATTCTTTCGGAAGATTCTTCTTTTCCATCACAAACTGGCACATACAGCGAAGGACCTCTTCCTTTGTCTGCAGCTTTAAATGAGGCAGAAACATCTCCCGTTCATAGTAATTCCGCACGGAAGATGCCTTATCGGAAGTAAGAACCTTTTTTACATTGACAATGTCTTTGTCATCAAGAAAATACTGAACCTCCAGAATCGGAAGAGGTACGGGAACCGTGATGGGTACGGTGGTAAAGATGTAGTCATATTTTGAAAAATCCACCTTATAAATACTTCCCACATCGCAGGCAGTAATATCGTTTATATATTCTTTAAACGAATTCTGGTATTTATACTGAAGAAGCTTCGCACTTCCCCGACCGGAAGAGCATACCAGAAGTATATTCTTTTTCTCTATTTCAGACTTTTTCCGCTCAAGAGCAAATGCGAAAGCAAAGGCAAAGTATGCAATTTCATCTTCTGACAAAAGGATATTAAAATGTTCATTTATAACTGTGACCGCATTGCAGGCCATGGTATAGGAAAGGCAGAACCTTTCCTTTACATCCCGAAGAAGAGGATTCTTCAAGTCCATATCATATTTGATCCTGATGCTTAAAGGCACCAGATGCTGGCATAATAGCATGCGCAGCTCCAGATCATTGCGAAAATCAAATTTGAATAAATCATACACCCGTTCCAGCATGATGGTCACCAGATCACTGATTTCCTGGGTGATGATGATATTCTGATCCGCTCCATCGGCATGGTATATCATCTTCTTCCCTGCTAAGTGTATGGTGATGTAAACGATCTCTGCCTCAGGGAATGTGATGTGGAATGTGGATTCTATCTGTTCCGCGATTTCTTTTGCGATCTGATACTCATACCGTCCGTTCAAATTCTTCAAAGGCTCCTCAGGCATGGGCACATAATGGCATTCCATGATCCGGCTGATTGCTATGTAGAGATGAACAACAAGGTTCTGATAGGCAGCTCCGGGAATCAGAAAATCGTTCCTTTTAAGTACATCCGATACGCATGCCGCAATCTCATCCATACTCTGATTGCCCTTATGAAGCCGTTTTCCAGAAAAAGACGCGATGCACAATCTTGCTTCGAACTCTCCTCCTTCCAGCTTAATTCCGTAATTAGGTTTTCGGATGATTTTTATATTAAATTTATTTAAGTATTGTTCTACTTCCTTTAAATCCGCAGTCAATGTCCGCTTCGAGATATACAGACTGTCACTCAATTCATCCAATTTTACATAGGAAGGGCTGTTAAACAGATACTCCAGCAGGTATTGTATCCGTTCCTCCGACGTATCAGGCAGATATTTATCGGAATGATGGGTGTCCTGAATAAAAGAACCGAACTTTTCTTTGTCCGAAACGTTCAGATAATATCCTACACCATATTTTGAAAGAATTAAGGCCCCATAGGGCTCTATTTCCTGATTCATCTCTTTCAGCAGATTGCGAATGGTCTTTGTCCCGATACAGATCTGCCCTGCAAGATCTTCTGCCGTATAGTATTCACTGTCTGACAAAATATCCAGGATCTGTCTCTTTCGCCTATCCATATCTATTCACTCCTATTTATTCATGCCAAATACGAAATACTTTTAGCTATATTTTTTATGCATATTTACATAATACCATAATTTGCAAGGGAACTAAATGATTCTTTTTTCCAATTTAAATGTGGTAATCTCTTCTCACAGATAGATAATATAAAAAACCCCATTCCATTGCGGAACGGGGTGACGACATGGGTCCATATTTTTTAATTTATACAAGTCCAGAAAACACCACGAATCCGGTATTTTTATATCTCTTCGTTTAACTTGCTTAAGCGCGCAGCCTGATCCGCAGCAATGAGAGAATCCAGAAGCTCATGAATGTCCCCATTCATAATGGAATCAATCTTATAAAGAGTCAGCTTGATTCTGTGATCCGTTACACGGCCCTGGGGAAAATTATAGGTCCGGATCTTTTCAGAACGGTCTCCGGTACCGATCTGGCTTCTTCTTTCCTCGGCCTCCGAATTCTGCCTTTTCTCAAGTTCTAAATCAAAAAGCTTGGAACGCAATAACCGGAAGGCCTTTTCTTTATTCTGAAGCTGTGATTTTTCCGTCTGGCTGTAAATCACGATTCCCGTAGGCATGTGGGTAAGACGAACGGCAGAGTCGGTAGTATTTACGCACTGTCCGCCGTTTCCGGAAGCACGCATAACGTCGATTCTCACATCTTTATCCTCGATCACTACGTCAAACTCTTCTGCTTCGGGCATAACTGCAACAGTCGCCGTGGAGGTATGGATTCTGCCACCGCTCTCTGTCTCCGGAACCCGCTGTACCCGGTGGACACCGCTTTCATATTTCATCTTGGAATAAGCGCCCTTACCTGTAATCATGGCAACTACTTCTTTAAAACCGCCGATCCCATTTTCATTGACGCTGATCAGCTCTACCTTCCAGTGATATCCCTCCGCATAATTTACATACATACGGTACAGCTCGGAAGCGAACAGAGCCGCCTCGTCACCGCCTGCTCCGGCACGGATCTCCAGAATAATATTCTTATCGTCGTTAGGGTCCTTAGGTAAAAGTAAAATCTTAAGCTCCTGCTCAAGCGCCTCGATCTGCTTCTTAGCATCGGATAATTCCTCCTTTGCCATCTCCCGCATCTCCTCGTCGCTCTCTTCCTCCAGCAGTGCCAGGCTGTCTTCCACGGTCTGTTTTGCCTTTTTATACTGGGTATAAGTCTCTACTAAATCCGCCAGATCCGCCTGCTCCTTCATCAGCTTACGAAACCGGTTCTGATCCTCTGCTACGGAAGGATTGTTAAGCTCTTGCATCAATTCTTCATAATGAACTAAAATATCATCTAATCTATCAAACATTGGTAACCTCCTGAATTTCATGGAAATGACTGTTGTTCACATTGTATCATGACTCCGCAGTATAGCCCTTAATACCTGCGGTTTAAGGGCTCACGGGTATTCGTGAACAAACCACGCGGTCCAGTCCTGCCGCATCTTTAACCACCTGGATCTCTCCAAAACCGGCATCCTTTAATAAACCGCTGACAGCCTCTCCCTGGTCATAGCCGATCTCAAAATAAACCGCACCTCCCAGGGTTAAATGATGGCGGCTTTCCAAGGCAAGCTTTCTGTAAAAATACAAACCGTCTTCCTTCCCGTCAAGGGCCAGCATCGGCTCATGGTCCCGGACTTCCGGCTGCAGTCCTTCTATTACTTTCGTTGGAATATAGGGAGGATTTGACACGATCACATCAAACGTTTTCTCTTCCTCTAATAAGGCAAATAAATCGCTTTCTATCAAAGCGACCTTTCCCTCTCCTAAAAGCTCCCCCACATTCCTTTCCGCCACCTTAAGGGCTTCCCTGGAGATATCCACAGCAGTTACGCGGTCAAATCCACCAAGCTTTGCAAGGCTGACGGCGATGCAGCCGCTTCCCGTACATAGATCCAGTACTTCCGGCTGCTTTCCTTTATAATCCTTTAAGACCAGCTCCACCAGAGTTTCCGTATCCTGCCTTGGAATCAGCACATGCTCATTTACAAAAAATTCAAGGCCCATGAACTCCCGGCTTCCTGTAATCTGCTGAAGGGGGATCCTCCTGGAACGCTTCTCTATCATGGTCCGGTATTTGGAAACGGCATCAAGAGAAGAGTCCTCTTCCGGAAGCACTCTGTTTCTGTCTATAAGAAAATGGACCATATCCGTGCGGAATGCCTCAAAAAGCAGGTATCTGGAATCAAGAGATGCCTCTTCCACTCCTGCCCTTGACAGCTTTTCTGTTCCTTCTTCTAATAAATGCTGTAAAGTCAGATTCATGCCCTCTTCTCCGGGAAATTCCTGTTAAGAAATCCCCTCCAGTCAAACACAGCCTCTACAGAAGCAATCCCCACTAAAATCATATCATCGTCCGGTTCCTTAGTGGTCAGTCCCTGCATCCACATTCCTGGACGGCTTAATAAATCCACCAGTTTTGAATTGCTGCGCCCTGCCAGCCGTAAAAATTCATAAGATACTCCGGCTATGACCGGAATCAGTACAATCCGGCTGAGGATCCGAAGGGGCAGCGTATTCACTCTTACCACCATGAAAAACAGGATGCTGATGATCATGACGATCAGGAGAAAGCTGGTTCCGCAGCGCTTATGTTCCTTGGAGCTGTTTCTGACATTTTCCACAGTAAGATCAAGCCCGTGCTCCAGGCAGTTGATGCACTTGTGCTCTGCTCCATGGTACATAAAGGTCCTTCGGATATCCTCCATGCGTGAAACCAAACCGATGTAAGCGATAAAGATTCCGATACGGATCACACCTTCTAAAATCGCCATAACCGTCTGGGACTTTATAAAACTATGGAATATATTAGCAAGAAACATCGGCAACACCATGAAAATAAGGATGGCCATTACCACGGAAAATGCCATCACTATACTCATCAATGCCTTTTCCATCTTCTCCCCAAACAACCGTTCCAAAAACTTTTCAAATTTGGAAGGCTCCATATCTTCCTCATCATCCTCAAAAAAGCTGGCTGAAAAGGTCAAAGCCCTCATACCTAACACCATGGAATCCACAAAACTGAATATACCTCTGATAAATGGCAGAGAAAAAAGCTTCACCTTTTCTCCCATGCTGACATAAGTATCCTTTTTCACTTCAATGGTGCCGTCCGGCTTTCGGACTGCTGTGGCATACTCATCCCCGTTTTTCATCATAACGCCTTCAATCACGGCTTGCCCGCCGATTCCTGAATACTTCATACGCCAAACCACCTTTCTGTTTAAAAAATGGAAGCTTTTCACTAGTTAAAATCCCAAAAAAGGCTGAGCTAAAGTGTTTCCACCAAACTCAACCTCTTCTTTGCCCCTGATATAATAAGGAAGTTCCATACGCCCAATGAGCACATAGAACGGCTGATTTCCTGAATTCATGAAGGAAGTCCGATTCACCCGAGGCTCCTCGAACGGCTAATTTACTAAATCCAGGCTGTACAACCTTTGCCTTCATAAGTAAATTATGCTTCAGCCTTAACGCCATATTTACGATTGAATTTATCAATACGTCCACGAGCGGAAGCAGCCTTCTGCTGACCGGTGTAGAATGAATGGCATTTAGAACAAACCTCTACGTGGATATCTTCCTTTGTAGAACCAGTTACAAATTCATTACCGCAGTTGCAAACAACTTTTGCCTGGTAATAATTTGGATGGATTCCCTCTTTCATGATTTTCACCTCACATACTTTGATTTCTATTAAATCGCAGTCCGTAAACCGACTTTGTCTAATAAACAGCTTACATAGTATAACATAGATTTTTTTTTAATGCAAGCTTTTATTTCTACAAAAAACCCGTATTCTCTAGTAAAAGCGCATTTTTTTGGAGGTTTCCACGAATTCCCTGTTGTTTCTTGTCCTCGAGAATAAGTCCAGTATTTTCTCCACTGCATCTTCCGGTTTCAGGGTATTAGTAGCCTTTCTTATGATATCAACCGCTTCCGCTTCTTCCCTTGTAAGCAGCAGGTCATCCCTTCTGGTGCCAGACTTAAGAATGTCAATGGCAGGGAAGATCCTCTTCTCAGACAGCTTCCGGTCGAGAACCAGTTCCATGTTGCCGGTTCCCTTAAATTCCTCATAAATAACGTCATCCATACGGCTTCCCGTATCCACAAGAGCGGTGGCGAGAACGGTAAGGCTGCCTCCCTCCCTCATGTTTCTGGCGGCACCAAAGAAACGCTTTGGCATATGAAGGGCAGCCGGATCCAGACCGCCGGATAAGGTACGTCCGCTTGGAGCAACCGTCAGGTTATAAGCTCTTGCCAGACGGGTAATGCTGTCTAACAGAATCACCACATCCCGGCCATGCTCAACAAGACGCTTGGCCCTTTCGATCACCATTTCTGACACTCTCTTATGGCGGTCCGGAAGCTCGTCAAAGGTGGAGTAGAGCACTTCCACATTAATTCCGTAAATGGATTCCTTAATATCCGTAACCTCCTCAGGACGCTCATCAATCAATAGAATCATGAGATGAATCTCCGGATGGTTAACGGTTATGGCCTTTGCCACATCTTTAAGCAGGGTCGTTTTTCCTGCCTTTGGCGGGGATACGATCATACCCCTCTGCCCCTTTCCAATAGGAGCTAAAAGATCCAGGACACGCATGGCGGTGGTATTCTTTCCTCCCTGGGTTTCCATATGAAGCCTTTCATCCGGAAATATGGGAGTCATATTTTCAAAATTCGGACGGCGTTCCGCCGCACTGGTTGGATAACCATTGATTTTCTTTACATATAGAAGGGCAGCAAACTTTTCTGCCGCTGTTTTCACTCTGCGGCTTCCATGAATGATGTCTCCGGTTTTCATGTTGAACCGGCGGATCTGAGAAGGAGCCACGTAGACGTCATTTTCACCTGGAAGGTAGTTTTCACAGCGGATGAAACCAAAGCCATCTGGCATGACCTCCAGAATTCCATGAGCCTCGATACCGCTGTCCAGTTCCTGCAGTTCAGGGCTTGGCTGAAAATCACCTCTTTGTTCTTCCGGAGCAGTTTCGGACCTTGCCTCACTCCTGGCGGATGGCTCTGTGCTGTTTCCCTGTGCCGGCCGATAGCCTGTGGGCCTTTGCTGCCCTTCCGGCCGATAGGAACGGACAACCGTCTTTCTTTGGCTGCCGGCCGCTGACTGCATCTGCTGATCCCCGTTCGCCTGCCCCTGCTGGCCTGCAGAATCCGTATGAGGCTGGGTCTGAGCAGCTGGTTGTGCCGTAACAGTTTTAAAAACCTCTTTTTTTACTTCCTCCGCCTTTTCCACTGAAACATTCCCCGGCGAAGCAGGAAAAGCAGGAGCCTCCTCTTCCTTTTCGCAAAGTAAATCTATAATTTCAGCTTTTCGCATGGAACTGCACCCCTTGATTCCCTGGGCTTTGGCAAGCTCCTTTAATTCCGCTAACGGCAATGTTTGTAATTTTTCACGCATATTATTCTCCTTCATGATTCCTTATAACAGTTGTTTCGTAATCTTGGGAATGCTTCACGATAGAATATCGCAACAGATGGCCGGAAATTTTATTCCGGCCCAAATCATGATAAACCAGGTCGTACGATACGCCTATTATATACCTTATAATTAAAAAAGAAAAGTTATTTTTTCAGTTCCTTTAAATGCTCTTTGATTCTACGTTCATAGCCATTTTCCGTAGGATGATAGAACGATATGTCCTCCATCCCGTCCGGAAGATACTGCTGTTTCACATAGTTGCCCGGATAATCATGGGCATAAAGATAGCCCTGCCCATGGCCCAGCTTTGCGGCTCCCTTATAATGGGAATCCTGCAGATGAACCGGCACAGGCATGGTTTTCTGGTTTTGTACTGTATCCAAAGCCTCAAACACCGCCATGCAGGCCGCATTGCTCTTAGGTGCTGAGGCCACATAGGTGACCGCTTCCGCCAGAATGATCTGGGCTTCCGGAAGCCCGATCCTTTCCGCTGCCTGGGCTGCTGCCACCGCCAAAATAAGAGCCTGGGGATCTGCATTTCCTACATCCTCCGCAGCACAGATCATGATTCTTCTGGCAATGAACTTTATATCTTCACCCGCATAAAGCATTCTTGCCAGATAGTACACGGCCGCGTCGGGGTCCGATCCCCGCATGCTCTTTATGAAGGCCGATATGGTATCATAATGATTGTCTCCTGTTTTATCATAGCGCACTACCCGCTTTTGAATGCACTCTTCTGCCACCTGGAGACTGATATGGATTTTTCCGTCCGACGGATCCCGGTCCGTGGTCATAACTCCCAGCTCCACCGCATTTAAAGCGGCTCTTGCATCTCCATTGGAAACATCCGCCAGAAATTCTTCCGCCTCTTCGTCAATCACGGCGTTATAGGAGCCCATTCCCTTATCCTTGTCATATACCGCCCGGTGGACCAGTTTCCTGATATCCTCCTTTTCCAGGGGCTTTAACTCAAATACCCTGGATCTTGAAAGAAGAGCGCCATTTACTTCAAAATAAGGATTCTCTGTAGTGGCCCCTATGAGAGTCAGCGTCCCATCCTCCACAAATGGAAGCAGATAATCCTGCTGCCCCTTGTTAAAACGATGGATCTCATCCACGAACAAGATGGTCTTTTTGCCATACATTCCTAAGGAATCCTTGGCTTCCTTCACGATTTCTTCCATGTCTTTTTTTCCGGCTACCGTGGCGTTGATCTGTCTGAACTCTCCGCTGGTGGTGTTGGCAATCACCCTTGCCAGAGTGGTTTTACCGGTTCCCGGAGGACCGTAGAAAATCACAGACCCCAGCTTGTCCGCCTTAATGGCCCGGTAGAGCAGTTTATCCCTGCCAATGATATGCTGCTGCCCCACTACCTCTTCAAGCGTTGACGGCCGAAGCCTTGATGCAAGGGGGGACTCTTTTTTCATGGTATTTTCTCTCATATAATCAAACAAATCCATTATTATTCTCCCGTATTCTAAAATCCCTTGAGGAAGAACCTCTTGCGATAATCCCAAAGAAGCCTTCCGGCTGTAACAAGAGTATATCCCTGCTTTGATAAAGTGTCAATGATATCCCGCTTTCCCGCACCTTCGTAAGAGATTTGGTTATAATTCTTCCGGATACTTCATATTCCAGTCATTTCGTATTTTTGTCATAATGTTCATGACATCTACCGTATATTCCAGCCGCATTTCCTCAGATTCTCCGGCAACAGCTTTTTCCATATCCAGAATTTCATACAACAGGGCATCGTCGGTGGTTCCTGCTTCAATCACTTCCCGGCGGTTATCTTCCGTATAAGTGATCACCGCCTTGTCAGCCCTTGGATATTCATATATTTCTATATAGCCCTTGTCAAAGGCAACTGTTCCCCGCTTAGGCTGCTTTGCATGAAGGGACAGAGAAATGGAAGCCATCTCCTGCTGATTGTTCATTAGCAGGATTCCCGCCTGTTCATCAACGCCGCTGGGGGCAAGCTTTACCTGTGATAGGATATGGTCCGGCGCCTCTGACATAAACCATCTTGCAAAGGAAAGGGCGTAAACCCCGATATCAAGCAGTGCTCCGCCGGCAAGGCTTGGACTAAAAAACCTGTTTTCCATATTATAGTCCTTATAGCTTCCAAAGTTCATCTGGACAAAACACAGAGGGCCCAGTTGACCGCATTTCGCAACTTCCTGCAATTTTTTATAAAGAGGCATATGATAAATGGTCATTGCTTCGGCAAGTACCAGGTCATTTTTCTCCGCAAGACTGACTGCCTCGGAAAGCTCCTCGGAATTCAGCGTTATTGATTTCTCACACAGTACATGCTTTCCATTCTTTAATGCCTCTTTTAAATAAGTAATATGAGTATTATGGGGTGTTGAAATATAAATAATATCCACATCATCATCATGAAACATGTCATAGACATTATGGTAAACCTTCTCCACTCCGTATGTTTCTGCAAACTTAACCGCATTTTCATAGGTTCTGTTGCCGACCCCGTATAAAGTTCTTCCCTGCTTCTTCAAATTTTCTGCCAGCTGTTTTGCAATTACTCCACAGCCTAATGTTGCCCAGCGATACTCTTTCATACTCAATCCTCCTTAATGCTCTTGTTTTCCTCATGTGCCCGTATAATTCTGCCTCTTCAAAACTTCTTCTATATAATGTATTATGGGCAGTACCTGTTCCTTTGTCAAGTATTGCCGCCAGAGTCTTAAGGTTTGGAACGCAATATTGCATTTTGCATACAAAAAAAAGCCCTATTTGCTTTGATATAAAGCCTGCCTGCCAAATAGGGCTGATCCTTGAGCTTTTACAGTTATTCTGTATACCTTCCACTTTTCTTCATATATGATTGAGAGATTAAAAGGCTGTTTATGCTTCTTACCTGTCATCTCGTATCCATACTTTTTATGGCCCGGCCGAGATCTCATTAATCTGCAGAATTATATTTTCTCCATCCAAAGGTTACTTTCCGTGATGCATTTCCGATACATACGTTTCCCTTAAGACTGCTATTGCTTTCCGGACTTTTTCTGTATAAGCATTTACAGTTTCCGCTGAATCAATATGTACGCAAATCATAAATGCTCCCCTTCCTATCTGTATGCCTGGACATCGGTCCTTTAATCCGTTTTTTCTTGCTCTCTGCTTCTTTTCCGCACTCTTTTAACAATGACCAGTATTAAAAGTATGATCAGTAGAATTGCAAGGATTGACATGGTAACGGAATTTGTCAGAAGCCATTTTAGGAAATTCCAAAACCCCT
The DNA here is from genome assembly GCF_900105215.1 of Lacrimispora sphenoides. Classification (NCBI taxonomy): domain Bacteria; kingdom Bacillati; phylum Bacillota; class Clostridia; order Lachnospirales; family Lachnospiraceae; genus Lacrimispora; species Lacrimispora sphenoides. Next base: position 828,272 of record NZ_FOIP01000001.1, read on the forward strand.
TTCGCCCATCCCTCATATAAGTTGCTGTTACTTCTTTCTTATAGATGATCTGCTCAGTCTGATTCTCAGCTTCTGCATCAATATAAGTTCCATGATAAGCATTGGCTTCTATGGAAGGGAAGGTGACATCCCCTCCATAAATTCCCCTGATATTTTTTATAAATTTACGCCCATGAGCGGTTGCCTTTCGGATTATTTCTCCATCCTTTGACACAGGATCTCCGTCCCACTCAATGCTTGATATCTCATAGTACTGTGATGGCAAATTTAGATAACTTAAGAATAATATTGCGTGATCTATTAAAGGGGAACGGTTGGAAATCTCAGTCTGACCCAGCATGTAAGAGTCCACATCGTATCCGCTCACGGTTATAGGGAATGTAAAATTATAATCCCAGTAGGCACTTTCTTCTTTATAACCAACCGCTGGAAGTGTTACATTTAATTCCTGTTTTAAATCCTCATTTATAACCTTGACCTGGGCATCTTCCGGTAGAGAATCTATGTATTCTACTCCTTCATACAATATGGAGGCTTCTGAATATTTCGTAGTCTCTTCCGTGAGTACCTTTGAAAGCTCACTGGTTTTTAAAGCATACCTTTTTCCTTCTTTCTCAACTGCTTCGTTAGGTGCATATTTTTTAGGATTTCCAACAAAAGAATCGAAGTCATATGTAATAATATCCCCTGGATAGATTTCCTCTACATTATCTGTACGAACGGATTTTAACCGATAGACAATACCGTCCTTTTCATAAACTTCTTTAAACTGGGACCTTCCATCTTCCTCTTTTATAGAGGTCCTATACTCCTTTGCTATTTCAATGAACGTTTCTTCCGCACATGCTATTCCAGCGTCCCCTAAAACAAGGGGGACGACAAGGAACATAGCAACAAAACCTTTCTTAATCCTATTAATCTTATTTTTCCTCCTTCTTATCTCTTCTTCTCCTCACGATTGCAATGGAAGTAACCATACCAACCAGCCCTATACTTATAAGCAATCCTCCTCTCAGATCTACATCACCTGTTTTAGGCAGTCTTTTCAACCAACCCCAGAATCCTTTTCCTTTATAGTAAGTAATTCCAAGACCATTTAGACTGGATTGATATGTGGCTGTGATGAAACCCTTTTTCTTCCCGTGTTCCGGATTGTTATACAATATAAATTCTCCTGTTAAAGCTCCATCATCCGTTACATAAATGGTCAGGCAGGTATCAGCCTTTATATATCCCTCAGGGGCATTTATTTCATGTACGGTATATTTTCCAGAGCGGAGCGGAAGGAATGAAATCACACCGTTTTCATCTGTTATTCCTTTGTATACCGGCTCTTCGGCTTCATTTCTAATCTCCAGCTCTGCACCGGCTAATTTTTCCCAAGTTTCAACGTCTATCTTTTGGATAAACACCTCCGGAGAAGGATGATTTACAACTGAAATTGTACTGATTCCTGATACCTCACCGTTATGAATGGTAAAGGAATAGGTGTGATCTGTTGAAAGGTAACCAGGAGCTGCCTTTGTTTCTTTGTATGTATAGGTTCCGTTTTCCGGCATATCAAAGTTTGCATACCCATTCTCTCCAGTATTTACAGTCAGATATAAACTTCCGTTAGGGCGGTAAATAGAAAATTCCACTCCTTTTATTCCCTGTCCTGTAGCAGCGTCTGATTTATATAGAAACATTTTTTCAGAATCAGGGCTATGGTGCTTAAGATCTGACATTGTGACTTCCAATAGCCCGGGGCCTTTTGGCACTGTAAATGCTATATCAGAGGAAAGAAAATATCCTGATGGAGCTTTCACCTCATGAAGGTAATAAGTTTTTCCAGCCTCTAATCTTCCAGTGATATCTATAGCCACGCCTGTTGTCTCAAAATCTGGAATAACCACATTTTTCTGATGATCTAGTACCTGTAAAATGGCTCCTTTTAGAAGTACACCGGATGAATCTACTTTGTTAAGCCGAATTGCAGTGACTTCGTTTTTCATTTCAACCATGTCAACCGCTCCATTTTTACTTACAGTAAAAGGAACATCTTCTGCATATGAATATCCATCTTTAGGAAGGATTTCATGGAGCCAATACCGTTCTCCCGTCTTTAATTTTGCAATGAGTTCATGAGGCTGCTCCCCAGAAATCCACTCTTCCACAACATTTCCATCCTTATCTTTTATGCTCATATGATTTCCTGGCAGCTCTTCACTGCCCGTGATAGCCTTTTTCGATAGGATCAGATGGGTTGGATTATCAATCATAATAATAACGTCCTCATCACCGTTTATACTGACTGTAAATGGGATATCTTCTGCGTAGGCATATCCATCTGCCGGACTGATTTCGTGAACCCAGTATTTTTTTCCAGCCTCCAACTGGCCTTTTAACTCCTTCCACTGAATTCCTGTGATAAAGATTAGATCCTCTCCGGCCTTAAAACCATTTCCATTACGGATTGCCCTTGCTGGGGTCTTATCTTCATTTAAGATTTGAAGCGTACTTCCCGGTAACTGATTGGCTGCTTCTGATGGCATTCCAATAAAAAGGGCACCTTTCTGTTTCTTAATTAAGACCTCTGTTTTTTTATCCTTCATGACTACCGTAATAAGACCTGGTTCCTCCAGTACTGTAAAAGTCAAGCTTTCGCTATAGCTATATCCAGCCGGAGGCTCCTCTTCTGAAAGTTCATAAGTTTTTCCTGCAATCAGAAGTCCTGTTAATACTATCGGCCCCCCATTAGCAGTGAATTCCTTAATTAATGTTCCAGTATCCTTTTCCCGGATAGAGAAGCGGCCACCTATTAGAATATCTCCTGTCTCTGCATCTACTTTTAAAATCTTTATTTCTGTTTTTTTATCCTGCATAATGATGGTTGACCGTATGCCGCTTTCCTCCGCCGTGAAGCGGATCTCTTTTTCAAAAGAGTATCCAGTTGGGGGCTGCTCTTCCTTGATGATATATTCTTTCCCTGGAGTAATCAGTTTTGCTGGAATGAGGACCTCCCTTCCTTCTTCTTTCGTAAATTCATATATGACTTTTCCTGTTTCTGCATCAATCAGGCTGTAGCGGCCTCCTGTAAGCTCCTCTCCTGTTTGCGCATCCACTTTCGTGAAATATAAGTGTACCGGCCGATCTTCCATATTCACATTATCAACCATTCCTGAAGCATTTAGCTGAAAACGATAAACTCCGCTTATTAGGCTGCTCCCGTCACTGTACGTTGTGGTTTCTATGAGGCGGTAGTTTCCTCCTGCAGTCAAGATCTCACGAATCGTTTCATTGTTCCGATTGTTTTCGAATACTGCGCTCTGTATGGCCTTTGAAACCTCACCTATTATCATTCCCCCTTCTATCTGACCGGTAGAGCGGGGTATGTTGTCATAACCGTCTTTTGGCTCCTGTGTAATCTCATATCTGGTTCCATAGGGCAATCCTGCAAAGGTAAGATACCCGTCACCGGTTATTGTAATGTTTTCTTCTCCTTTGATCCGTCCCTCCGATGTACCAGCGTATGCCTGATATCCAGTTAAGGTCTTTCCAGCAGAGTCCATAAATCTTACATGATAAGTAAATTCATCTGTCTGATCCTTTCCGGTTCCAGTCAGTTTATTTATGATGGTAATGGAACCTTCCGGGACAATGGGATTTATGAGCGTAGTACGCTTCGTAACTGCTTCCGTCTGTGTTTCAAAATAAACATTTGCCTGCATTCCTATCTCACCGCTTACCACAGCCACCATGTCCACTGTACCACTTTCATGGGCAGCGATATCCGTGAGATTCCAGGTGATAATTCCATTTTGTTCTACTCCATAATTGGTGGATCTTAAATAATCAAGTCCATCTTTCAGGACCGCATTGATACGGATATCAACTGGATGATTGTAAGGATTGGTATAGGTAGCCGTGTATTTTATGACACTTCCGGTTTTTACTGCACTGTGATCCGCACCTATGCTGCTTGTTACTTGTGCTAAAGGGATTTCCTTTGTTACTGGGTTTATGATTGTATAATCATGATTGTCCTCATTAACGGTCCAGCTTGCAAGGACGTTACCATTTACATCGGCCAGCTCCTGCCTTGTTTCCAGGTATGTCCTGGAAGGAATGGAATAGGATCCGCTTTCGTCAAGGTGGATCCGTTTTGTTTCCTTAAAGGACTTTTCTGTCCTGCCATCAGAATATCTGGTGTATTCGGTTATTTCGTATAAATGGCCGTTTATGACACCATCTTCCGCGGTGATAACTTGGCCGCTTCCTGTCCCAATAAAGGGAGGAAGTTCGGTTCCTGTATCTAAGTCTTTTAATATGGTATATACCTTTACTGGAACTCTTGAAGTGACGGTTAGGGCTTCTATGGCATCATTGTCACAGGCCAGCTTTAAAATGCTAAAATCATTTGATACATTCCTGATTCCGGTTCCCGCTTTATTTAAGGTAAAGATCACCGGTTTTGAAAGAGCATATCCGGCTGGGGCTTTAAGCTCTTCCATGATGTAAACCCGGTTCGCTGACAGCTTCTTTGTCAGGATAAAACCGTCCGGACCGGATACAAAAGTCTCTATGGCTTCTCCATCTTTTTGATACTCTCCATCAATGACCGCCGCCTCATACACAGCTATTTCTGCACCTTCCACAACCATTCCATTATCAAAGTTCATTTTTTTGAATTGAATATTTGTTGTCTGGTTCTCTATTTCACAGGTATAAAGTACTTCTTTTCCGGCCTCTTTTCCATCAAACTGGAACTTCTTCATTCCCTCGGAGATCTGGTAAAGATCCGGTGGAGAAATCTCTTTAATAGTATAAGTGAAAGGTTTAATAGTTCCGTCTGTATGCACCATACCCACCGGAAGTCCGACTATTTCTGCCTTTCCATCTGTTCCAGTTGTCATGTACCAGACAGCCCCGGTATCTTTATTAGATACCATAAAACGGGCATTTTCCAGTCCCTCTCCGGTATCGGATGCTTTCTTTTTGATCTCCAGCTTCCCGACGGTTGGGGTATTTACAACCCGATAAACAGGAACTTTTTCTGTTCCTACGAGGATCTTTATTGGATCTATCTTCTGCATGTAGGCTGGGGCCGTAAGCTCTGCGATATAATAGGTTCCATAAGGGATTTTATTGATCCGGTGAGGTTTTAAATCTCCTTGGTCAAATCCCTCCAGAATGTCCCCGTTAAACTTATCGTTTTCTGTATACCTTCCGTCTGATCCAGATATCCAGGTCTGTATTAGATGGGTTTCATCTTCCACGAAGTTCCCAGCTTCATCGGCCCGATAGAGAGCCAGTTCTGCACCCTTTACGGCATATTCTCTGGCTCCATCTTTTACCACTTTGAGAATGTTAATGTACTTTTCCTCATTTTCAATGCTGAATCTCTGCACATTTCCAGTCTCTATAAGGACAATAGCCTTTGGATCGACTGTTTCAAAGCCAGCAGGTGTCTTTTCTTCCACCAGGACGTAATTCCCTACTTTCTTCCCTTCTTTTACTGCATTGAAGGGCAAATAATCAATCCGGTGCATACCTTCTAATGTGTCATAATTCTTCACCCCGTTTTCCACTTCGTAGTTGAATTGATATTCAAAGTTAAGAGGAAGCTTTCCACCTGGATCAAGGGAAGCATTTTTTACATTCCGGTATATGGTGATACGAATTGTCTTTCCGGCATCAGTGGTCCAAGTCTGGACAGTACCCTCCCCCTTTCCGGTCTGAATGATTTCGTTCCGCTCGGCCGTCCGCTCCCCGTCTTTCGTGTACCAGATGAAGGAAGTAAGGTCCTCCCCTTTCTCCTGGTAAGCTGCTTCAAAGTCCGTGATAAAACTGGACTGATTTTCTGCCAGGCCGAGAAAGTCCTTTATGCGGTCCATAAAATCAGTACTTTTTTCTGTTTTATCTGTATACTCAGTCAAGTCATCGGTCATCCATCCCGCTACTCTCTTTTCCTCGTCATATACTGGCTTCACTCCATCCATCAGAATATTTCCGTCTTTATCTGTTTTCGCTTCATAAAGGGCCAGACCAGCCGCATGACTGTTAGGAAGCTGCACCTTTTTTCCAGTGCTGTCCTCATAGTATTTATAAACCTCCAGCTTGGTATGATCATTCTTTAGATTTACAGTCTGCACTTCTCCGGTAGCTTTTACCGTAAATTCCATGGAGCTTCGGACATACCCAATAGCTGCATCTATCTCTTCCAGAATATAGTCCCCTGCAGGGATACCCTCATAGTATTTCGGAGCCCCTTCTGTGATCCATTCGGCTATAATTTGCACTGGAGCATTATCAGCTGTATTTTCTATCGTCCATTCTGCCGCCTTACTTTCTGTCTTTACAAAATAGTATCCTTTCGGATAGGTTTCTCTGTCAGTAGTATAAACCCGCTTAGCTTTATAAAGCGCCAAATGCGCCCCGGAAATCTGACCGTAACTGTAGGCTCCCTTCGGTTCCGTGACTGTAAGACCCTCCTGATAATCACTGAGTACATCAATTCGGTACTGGTCCGTTGCATCGGTCTTTACAATCTCCACCTTGATCCTCTCATTCTCCAGCCCGGTCTTTTGGACTTCTCTGGTTTCTATAACGGTAACTCCTTCCGGGAATCCCCTGGTATAGCCTGATGGAGCTTTGACTTCTTCCATGATGTATGTTCCTGGGATCACCCGCTTTAGCATATCGGCCTGGCCTACGGTCATATCAGATTTAAATGGATCATTGGGGTACTTCTCTCCGGTAATCCAGGTATTCTCCATGATCCAGGCTTCTCCCTGGCGATGATAAAGCTTCTTATCATCTGTGATGTCCTCTTCCTTCCCGATATCATTCATGCCGGTCTTGTCATTGATCCGGTAAGCAGCATTGTTATAGGCAGGAAGAAGGTCATCGTATTTGTAGCGGACGAAATCACCATCAATATCATAGACAGGATCGCCCTTTTTATAGGTTTCAGCCGATCCCTGGTAATACTCCGGAAGGCCATGGTCATTTAAGACCGGATTCATGCTTTTATCAAAACGATTTCCGTTATAAGTCCCTGTGATATATTCCTGATCCGTGTCGGCGTTGATGGTAGCAATTCTCCACGTTTTGATTTTTTCCCTGGCAATAACCGCTCCGGTTTTCGTCCGGGATACCTTTACCGGCCATACAAGGACCTTTCGTCCTTCTTTGGCGTAGGCCATGCCGGTAGTCGGATCCACAAATGCGTCTCGGTTACCATTGCTGTCCAGGTGATAAAGGATCGTTCCATCACTTAAATGAAAGCACTTGTCTGTTGCAGAATACTTCACAGCAGTCAGATCACCTCCGGTTAACTCATAGACAGGCTGCCCGGCTTTCAGCACGTAGATGGATTCCCGGTTTTTCACTTGTACCTGGTTCCCGATTCGGTCATAGCCGTAAATCTTCCCATTCGCCCCGGTTTCCGTTACTTTCAGCTCTCCAAGGGAATAGAAAAGAATATCTATATTCCCTCGCTCTATCGTCCGGTAAGTCCAGGTTCCTTCCCCTGGCTCTCCGTTTAGGCTTCCTTCCTCATCCTCCTCCCGAATAAATTCAATAGTGGTTCCAGCGTGTCCCTTTAGTACCTGAATGGACTGAACATTATTATTACGGTCCCTTATTACCTCAACACCATCATATCCATAATCTCCGCTGTCTCCGTTTTCCTTGATTTCTATGGCGTCATAAAGAGTCATCTGCGCCCCGGCAACATAGCGGTTGTTATCGCCTGCGGTATCTAAAGGCCTGGATATCAGGCCATACCCGGCAAATATACCATCTACATAGACCGGCTCTGCATCTTCACCTGTAGCCTTTCTGGACTCTAAGTATTCCAGGGTACCTTTGTACCAGGCATAGCCTAAGTAAGTTCCGTTTTTATAGGCAAACTCCAGGTTTTCAGTCCCATGCTTCTGTTTTAACTCCAGTTCTGTTCCTTCTAATCTGGTATTGGTTATGTATGTGATCGTCTGTTCAGAGTCCTTGATTTTGGATATTTCCAAGCGTACTGGAGTATTCCCCACGTAAATCCTAGCGATGTTTGTAATACCCTGTGGTCCTTCTCCTCTCTTATCCTCATAAATAGCTGCCACTACCCGGTTGTCTCTGTTTCCGTCCAGGTAGTAGGTGGTCCGGTCGGAATAAACTTCTATGGCTACTGGCTCTGTCCTTACATATCCAGCAGGAGGCTTAATTTCACAAAGAACATAGGTCCCGGCTCCGAGAGGCTGTGGAGTAATTAAATATCCGGAATTCTGATCCTGATAGGAAGTTTCTCTTAGATCCTCTTCCTTGTCCTCAGCGTGCCACGCTTCTTCGGGCAAAAAACCGTCCCTGGTGGTTGTAAAGGCTTCAAACTGTCCTGTCCTTCTTCCTTCCTGATCGGTAAGAATCACCTGTTCCGATTCCTTACATATAGGTGTTCCTGCCGGAACAGTTCCCTTCCAGGCATTCCCTTCCAAGGCAATATTCTTGGCTCCCATAGCTTCTAAAAATTCCTTCGATCCTTCGATCCGGGTATCCGATCCATAAATCTTCACCAGGCCGTCCGTATTCTCTCCGTCCTCCCTGGACGCTGCATAAAGAGCAAACAAGGCTCCGTCATGGAGGAGAGTTTCCCCTGTCTCCGAATCCAGCTTTTCGATCCTCAGCTTTGCTTTAAAAAAACTGTTTCGAAACTTCGTATATCCGAAGCCTTTGTATGAGCTCTCTCTATTTAGGGAAAGGATACAGTCTGCTACCTCTGTAACTACATTGTCAGAGGCCACGACCGTCCACGGCACAAGCATAGGGGCATATTTTCCATCATAAGCAATCTGTACGCCCTGCATGGTCATTACATTATCTTTGTACTGGATTACAGCACCATTGATCTCTTTATTGGTTCTCCCTGGAAATGGAACATCAATTGCATTACCTTTGTTTTCTGCCACGGAGCTGAATCGGTAGTATTTTGATACGGCATCTCTACCACTTAAGCCTTCTGACAGATAATATGGTACATTTCCACTCGTTCTATCATCCTGCTCATTGTAGTAGTTCTTATATGGCTTAAATCTGTTCTGGCTCAGTGCAAAATAGTCACCTGATCCCATCCCTGCCACGCCGTTTCTGATGTTGTCAATGTCCATGCCGTACTTGTAAACTTCAAAGTCACCATCCGCATTCCTGCCCTTGATTACGCTTACACTCTCTTCATTGAAACGGATCCTATACTTCCTCTCCATCTCAGGCTGTGTTATGCCGGCAGAATAATTGTAATAATTATTAGTCACTTCCGGCGTAGCCTGGGAGCCATCATAATCCGCATATACAGACGGGAGAGAGACTTCTCTTGGCTTGTCAATCTGGTAATGCTTGTTCTTTAAATCCCCCAGATTATTGAATTTCGGTTGCTGTTCTGCCACTACATAAGTTCCGTATGGCAGATATTTTGAAGTAGCAAAGTAGTAACCATCGCTGTTTCCAGCAATGTCACCAAATAGGGTATCCGCTGATAGTGTTGTGAGATCTTTATCTGATCCGCCATTCTTTGCACTGTCCCATTTAATGGAATAAATCAGGTCAAGATCATATGCAAAGAAAGGGGTTAAATAGTTTTCTGTCTTTCGGATGGCTTCTGAAAGGGCTTTGTCGTAAACTTCATCGGAATAATCATTTTCACCTGTGGTGCTTTCCGTTTCCCCAGACGGATTCTTCTTTGCCAGCTTTGCAACTTCGTCAACCAAATACCAGGTAATGGCAAACTGGCGGATATTATCAGAATATAGGGCATTATTCGTAGCTATATCCGATGTATTGCTGTGATTCTTAATTTCTAAATTATTTTGGTCCGCTGGATACTGCCTTTCTGCCCCGCTAGTTCCAAACAGGTGCTTCTTTATAAAGGCAAAGGGTTTAAAAGATGTGCTTCCATTATCTGTACGATCCCATTTATCATCATTGGCCACATTTATGGCATCGAAGAACTTGTCATAATTGTAAACAGAAACAATTCCTGCTCCAGTACTGCTATCCGTCCTTGCCGATATGGATTCCAGTACGGAAGTATAGCCGTTATTCTGGTTTCCGTTAATATAACCATTAGCATAGCTGTACAAGGTATTATTACTTACGATTGCATCCTCTGAGTCTTTATATAAAGGAGAGGTGACATGCTGCACTTTTGTGAAAACCTTGTTTACTATAGCCGGGAATTTCTTATTTCGATCAATCACATTAATTTCATTCCCCAACCTGTCCTGCCAGACTATATTTCCTTCGTTGTCACGGTAAAGTCGTTCCAGATTTGATTTTAAGTACACCTTAAAGCGGAAGTTGTCCATCTTCTTAGCCACCGTGTTTCTTCCAAAACGCCCCCCAAATGTTCTTGTAAACCAGTCATCATGGACTTCGGCATAGGAATTGGTGTTGTCGTATGTTTTTTCATCTATCGTCTTCGTAACCTTAATCTGCTGTCCGATGATACGTTGCAGCACAGTGGTTGGTGTTTCTCTTGTATTTCCGTCTTCAAGCAGATCGTGATATCCATTGCAAATCAAATGCTGACTCTTAATGAAAGTCTTGTTCGAATCAAAGTCTTCGGAAGTAAATGCCCCGGCTCCAGCTCCGGAAACACGTATTACGTATTCTGCATTGGAGATGCTAGCCCCAGCCGTATACCCCCACACATTGTTTGATCCAATCTTACTTATATCTTCATTTGTAACAACGGTCTTTCCATTATTAAGTACGATTGTGAAGTTACCTGATTTTGCTCCGGTTAGGTCCATATCTTTTGAACCGACATGAATGGTATATTGCTTTGACACCTTATCATAATAGTAATAGGTGCTGCCCACCCGGTTCGTCACTTCTTCCGTAGAGTTAACTTGGGGGATTTTAGAAGCGTTTACATTCTCTTCTTTTACAATGACCTCCTTGTAATTCGGCTCCCAGACTTTCCTGGTTACGGGAGCATGGCCAACGTAAGTGCCGCCATTTAAGTACCAGTAATCGTATAGAGTTTCTCCTGTGGTATAGCGGAGATACCTTTCGCTATCGGTAGGATACATGGTTTTATCCGTTGGGAATCCATCTTCGCCCACTTCATAATCTGGTGTTACGTTAATTATGTATTTGCCTGAATTTCCTACTTCTGCGGCATTTAACTCATTCCCTGTATACTTTCTGATAATATATCTTCCGAAGGTTGTATTCAGTTTTGTTAAGTAAGCAGCAACGATATCTCCACTGGAATTTGTTTGATACAACAAGGTCCTACCCGGATTCATGCCGACAACGACTGTTACAATGATTTTCCCGCCGCTAGATTCCACTTTTTGAAGGCCGCCATAGGTAAATACTTTTTCATTGATATAATAATTTAATATTGTTTCGATCACTGATTTATTGGTCGTGGCATTTTCAATTTCAAGGACCATTTCCGGCCTGCCATAGACAATTTTCCCATGTACTGTCCGTTTCTCATCATAGACTGGGACATCTGCCGTGGAATAATCATTATCTTTCGGAGTTTCCATATGGAGAGAATTACGCATCATCAGCTCCAGTTCAGCTTTCACATACTTTATGTTGCTTTCTGAAATCGTAAAAGCACTGGTAAACCTTGCCGGGTCACTGGCTGTAGCAGTCCCTTCTGTAGGTAGTTTATCCGCTTCGGTTCCGTAGGCTTCGTAAGAAATCTTGATACTTTCAGTGACCCCTGGTTTCTCAATCATGTTTCCATTGATATCACGTTTATAAACGGACTCTGATTCTGCTGTCAGATAAAATGGTGCTTCCTTTGCATCAACCCAGTTTCCTCCATCCACTTGCTGGATCACTACCGGATTCAATGTAACGTTGTTTAGATAAATATCTGCTCCTTCCGGAATTCCATCAAGGACTACGTTATAACCATTTGTGGCATCCTTTGATTTTGTTTCGAGAAGAAGTAAGTTTTCTTTATTTCCATAAGTAGCATTTTCTTCCGGGAAGGTAACTGCATTATATAGCTGCTTCGTTATCCAGGCTGATCCTACCGGGGCAGTTTTCGAATCAGTGGTATCACCATAGGACTCTCGGGTACTTTTCTCTGCATTCGTAACCTCCATATCCTTTCCGGTAATAGATAGTTCATATCCTTCGGAACGGGAAAGCTCTTTAATATAGTAATTGCCAAGAAGCAAAGGTCTTCCGATCCAGCTGTCCCCATTCATGGTCTTATTATCTTTGTAGATACGGCCCTTTTCTTCCTGTGGCTGTGCCTTTTCATAACCGTTTTTGATATACAGGTTTTCCGGATATCCCTTTCCGGTATATTCAATCTTTCCTGCCTTGTAATTATAGATACTATGAGGTCTTTCCGTTATCGTTAAGAAGGAACCTTCCCCATTTTTATCTGTGGCGGCGACTGCGACAAGGTCATTTGCATCAAATACCACTCCGATACCGGATGTTACATTTCCACTGTCATCTCGTTGTGTATCCGGTCCATAAATAGGATCTGCCGCAAACAAACCGTATACCGCACCTTCTAAGGTTGCATCTCCCTGGGAATCGCCATAGGAATCATAATTTAAAGACTCCCCGGCCATTAATTCCATATCTCTCTTATTGAAATGAACCTGCCCTGGTACACGGTGATCATATACTTTAAAGGTATGAGCTGTATTATTTCTCGGTCCTTTGTCTACTTCCGGTTGGCTGTCCTCTTCTCCTTCTTCGGCCACCTTACTGGAAACTCTGTTGAGAGCACTTAAACCAAGCATTGTTGTCATGACTGGTTCTTCATTGGTATCTTCTGCAAAAAGGCTGACTTGCCCTATTCTTCTTTCTTCCTTAGGAACGAATGCATCAGAATCTGTGGCCGGACTATATCTTAATGAAAGATTCATAAAGTTCCTTCTAGCCTGCGATGGAGTAGATCCATCTTCATCATCTAAGAAATCATCCAGAAATTCCTCTTCTATATCAAACTCTTCATCATATAATTCTTCATCCTCCTTAACGGTAAGTTTGACGGTTATCTCCTTTTCCTCCGCAAAAGCAGTAGGAAGCCCTATAAAATTTAGTAATTTGTTGATGATTCTTTCTCCTAATGGGAGATCATAGGTTTCTTTCAGGATTAAATCTCCACTTTCCTCATAAGCATCAGAATATGTAGATGAACTTGCCACATTGCTATTGATATCAGCTAGTGATAATTCTTCCTCATCTGTCAGGCTGGTATTCTCTAATACAGGAACTTTCACGTTTGTTAAACTCTGCACGGCAAATCCCTCAAAGTTGCCTTCACTACTTGAACTACCCTTCGTTATGTTTCGGACATATCCTGTAACTTTTACATTTGCATTACTGGAACTTTTCCATTTTTTAGCTCTTCCGGCTTCGGAAGCTGCTATTGTAATAATTTCAATCGGAACGTCATCCGGATGTCCTGGATCATGAATGATGTAGCCATCCCTTGGCTTTGTTTCCCTGAACGTATAGTCATATTCGAGATTGATAAAGGTTTCATATACATCATCCCTGGCAGCCTTACAGCCTGATGCTTCAAATGCTTCTTCCTCAGATGGCTCCTCTTCACCACCACATTCCCAGTGATGGAATGTTCCTCCACTGGCTGCCGCACGAGCTTCACATTCATTTATTGCCGCTTGCCATTCCTCCATTAATATTTCATACTCTTCTGCCGCTTCATCGGCATTGCTTTCTTCTCCTTCTTCTCCACCTTCCGATCCATCTATTTCCGGTTCCGGGGGAATTGGATGACCATTGCAATAGGCATGGCTAAAATCATAAAAACGGATATCTTTATGGGAAATTCGCCCACTGGCATCCGTTACTAAATCATCGTCAAATATCAGCCAATTCTGCCAAGTTGTTGGGGCTTCTCTCATGTTATCTTTGATTACTCCGCCATCTGATTCATCATCACTTAACTGGCTATCGTCGAAATGTTCCAATACCTGCCATGTAGAATTCTGTAATGAATTTCCAGTTTCATAGTCTCTTTTTTCAAGATCAACTTTATAATTGGATTCAAAGGTTTCATTGTGTCGATAAACCTTTAAGGATACTTCTCCACCGCCTGGTGTCGGAGCAGAAGTATTTGTACTGTATTTTGTAGTGAGGAAAAACTCACAAGTTATTTCTTTCGCATGTCCTTTTGCACGATATAGTTGCTGGGAACCTGGAACATTACACTGGAAATACTCTAAGCGGCCTGAGACTTCCAATACCCTAAAAACATTAGGATCGTAACTAATTTTCATAACCGCTTCGTTTGGTTTCTGACCAACCTGGGCATAGGGAAAGCTCCAGGAGAGGTTCTGGCCCTCTGTGTTTACAACCAGTCCCGGTGTTATAGCTGTAATGACACAATATCTCTTAAAGGTTTCCCAATCTGTAAGTCCAGTCAATTCATACAGCTTTGTTGTATCTATTTGTCCGGGGCCGCTTCTTAAGTCATTGATATACATTGCCTTACCTTCGGTATCATACTTGCTGATCAATTCAAGAATATCCTTGGAGCTTTTACAACCGGAAGGGATATTTTCCAATGTCATAAAACCGTCATTGGCTTGCGATTCTATCCAGTCCGATCCACCATTGCTTTTACCTTTTGCCCATGCAACTTCTCTTGCTATATCTTTGTCAATCTGACCGAATTGATTAAGAGTTGGATCTCCATCATAACTTCTAAATGCGCCAATATAAGCCCAGAACATTTTTTTCTGCTCAATGGTACCTTTGTCATAATCGATATCTGCATTTACCTTGGAATAATCGTAATTGCTATGGGCCGAAGCTCCCTGGTTCATGCACAAAAACCATTTATTTGCTTCATCACCAGGCGCTTTTCCCATCAAAAAGGGATGTCCAGCCTGTCCCGAGCTGACAAAGACCAGACCAAACCCCCACGAATTAAACATACCTGGTGGTAAGTAGGTGAGTATAGGCGTTAACAATAAGACAATTGCAAGCAGCCCAGCAATTTTCTGATTTAGTTTTATACCTCTCTTCCAACTTCTGATCATCTATTCTCCTTATTTTTCATATTTTTCCATGTTATGAGAAAAAAAGCTACCGGTTATAATAACCGATAGCTTTTCCTTATAAGTTTTTAATTAAAATATATAATTGGTGCATTTTCTCCTCGAATAACACCAGTTCTTACATCTGGAAACTTTCCCTCCACGCTTGATGGAATTTCGTATCCAGTCGATTTACAGAAAATCCCTAACTGCGTTAATTGTGGTACACCATCTAAATAGTAAAATGGTTCATAAATCGAGGCCACCGTAAAATAAGTGTTCTTACTAGTTGGTTCATAAGCTAACCATACACCATCCACTAAAAACACAGGATAAATATGACTTACAAAACCGAGGCTATTCACAGGTAGCCCCACACAAGTAGCTAAAAGATATGCAGCTCCCCTATATCCATCGCAATTTGCATTCCCGTTAACCAGACAACTGTAGGAATACTGGGTTCCTTCCTGATCTATATAATCTGCCTGAGTGATTCTCTTTGCGATCCGTACCACTTTTTCATAATCGGAAGCATTTCTCCAGTCAAAGCTGTTTAAAAAATTTCGGGTTTCTGTGGTCAAACGCTCTAACTTTTCTTGATCCACACCTTCCAGTCCAGTGGTAGGATAATCCGTTAGTTTTGCAATAGCAGCCAATTCCCTTCCACCAAAAGAAATTAGGGAAAGAGGATCTCTATTTTGGATTGCAAGATTCAAAGCATACTGCAAATGATTATTGGATTCGTAGAAGAAGTTATCCGGATCGCTCTTCCAGGCAGTTGTACCTGTAACTGGACTGGTCACAAACCATGGTTCCATATAGCCTTTTAAGGGGTATTGCGGATCATAATCACCTATGTTGTCCATATCTGATTCACTGGCATTCTGTATCTGCACAACACCATTCATAACCCAGGCGCCATCTGCATTAACCGAATAACCGTCAGGAGTGGTCGTGTTTGCAAGCATATTTCCGTTCTTTTCAAAGAAGTAGGATTTTCCATCAATCCAATTCCAGTCTGTAGCATAAGAGCCATTGTCATTCTGGTATTTCCATGCTGCACCTTCCAGCTTCCACTGCCCTGCAAAAGAAGTTGTTGCTGATCCAATTATTAAAATAACTGATATAACAGCCGTCAATAATTTCTTCTTCATACTTAATTCCTCCCTTAAAGCTTATTTAAAAATCTCCGGTATGATAACTCTATAAATTCTTATTCAAAAGATACAAAGGATAGCCAACTCCAGTTTGTTAATTTATCATCTCCTCCCGTAAGCATATTTATATAGAACTTTTTCGGTATCAAATGTACTTATCTATTAATGTGTAGCTGAGATTTTATTGCTTCCTGCAGCAACTGAGAAAAGTTTATATCATGCTCCATCGCAATAGCATTAAGCCATGCCGGAAGTGTTACTGTACGATTAACAGAACGGTTGATTCGTGCCATACGAATGGAAGGCATATAAACGTCAATTAAAACCACTCTTTCATTTTCATGTACTTCTATCTGCGAAAGCGGCGTAGGATCTGGTATATCCTCTTCATCTTCCTCTAAGCCATATAGGGCGCAGCCAAGTAATTCCCTCGCTGAAAGAAATGCATCATCATCATCTTTTCCACTGGTAGCACAATCCAAATCAGGAAAAACAACTGCAATTTCCTTTCCAGATTCATAAGTAAAAATAGCAGGATAAAAATAACGTTCTGATTTTTTTATAATAAAAGGCCTCCTCTATTTATATTTTATCGTGAGAGAATAAGAGCTATTTGAATTTTAACCCTGACTGTCTTTCAATACTTTTTAGCGTTGGGAGCGGAATATCTTTGTCAGGATGTTTTACGGTTGTACGCCCCTTCTTAATCGGATGTTTGTATTGGTGATGACTTCCAGTTACTCCTACCTCATACCATCCATCAACTTCAAGCATTGCAATGACTTCCCGTGATGAATAACTCTTCATGTATTTTCCCTTCTGACATAGTCATTGTAACACATATAATTATATGTGTCAACTAACACATGTTTTTATATGTGTTACAACAAGATTCGGCCTATATTTAAATCTATTTTCTATTTTTTTCTATCAGTTAAATATTTTCTATTGTCAATGTACAAGATCACAATTTTATCCTCTAAATAAAAGGTAAGTCCGGATCACCCACTCCATCTGGAATATTCATAACGCTGCCCCCTACTACATTAGTTGGCTCTGGCCTGGAATTATCAGAAGATGCATTCTTGCTATCAGTAAATTCCTGTTCATCCACAATAATATCTGTTGTATATACTTTATTTCCGTCCTTATTTGTATAACTCCCAGTCTGGATTCTTCCGGAAATCAGTACTCTCATACCCTGACGAAAATATTTTTCTGCAAACTCTCCTCCTTTGTCAAATGCAACGCAATTGATAAAATCAGCTGTCTGTTCATTACCGTCCTGATTCCTGCGGACTCTGCGGTCAACTGCGAGAGTGTACCTTGCAACTGCCATAATACGCTCTCCCTGGGAATATCTTACTTCTGGATCACGGGTTAATCTCCCCATTAAAATTACACGATTCATATTTTCCTCCATTCCTCCCTGCCCATATGGGCAGGGAATATGTATTGTTATTATGTCGTTTTACTGTACCCATTGGCCTTTCTCATTTACTGTATATCCATCTGGTGTAACAGTGCTGATTAAGAGTTTACCTCTTGTTTCATCGGAAACCGGGTTAAAGAAATACCATGCTCCCTCTACAGTTTGCCCCGCTTCACCGGGTATGTACTGCCACCCGGTAAGCATTTGGCCCTGGGTTCCGTCCATTGCAGTTTTTAAGTAATAAGTATTTCCATCTGGATCTGTTTGCCAGCCCGTTACCATAAACCCCTCCATGTCAAACCGGAACCAGGAGGCTTTTTCCTGCTCTCCGGTTGCGTACGGGTTACTGATATATGCCCATTCATCTGTATACGTACGGTTTGAGGCAAAGATCCATTTTCCATTTGCCACCTGTGTCCAGGTTCCCGTTACTGCTCCGGTCGGAGTTGCTGACCCCTGAGTATTCCCTGCAGTCGTTATTACCACGGAGCGGGCACCACTTTTGCCGCCTGAAGAACCACCACCTCCGCCGGAGCTGCTGGAGGTCGTATTGTCAATTACCTTAAAATTAAGAGTAACAGCTACCGGATCATACATCTTTCCATCACTTGTATAAGCATAAACCGTTACCGCTACGGTTCCGGTATATGGAGATTTTGCCATGGCCGCCTTAATCCAGTTCGCCATAACCTCCTGTTTCTCATTAAAAACTACAGGAGTTGCGAATCCATCCTGATCCACAGTAAGGATACTGGCATCAGAGGAACACCATAGAACATTCTGCATATCCTGGATTCCGGAATAAATGGAAGCATTGAATTTCTTGCTTTCAAGTCCTTTCCATGAAAGAACGGGGCTGCTTGATCTTCCTGTCTTTGTGAGTATCAGGTTATATTTCTCATCCTCCCGGTCTGCCTCGATGCATTCTGCCTGGAAGGTTAATGTAACCTTACAGGCAGCAGCTTTCTGGCCATCTTTTGTTATGGCCGTGATCTCCACGTTCTTTTCTGCCCGATACGGCGCCTTTGAAAGTGCTTTTCTGATCCACGATGCTCCTTCAATCGGTTCTACATTCCCTTCCTGATCCACCGTTACTGCTTCCGGATCGGAAGAGATCCATAAAACGCTGCGGTCATAAGGCTTATGCTCCGTAGTATCCTCCACCTCTGGAAAAACGGCTGCGGATAGTTTTCTCGTTTCAAAACCGATGTTTTGAACCGTTTCGGAATGGATATCCCCTTCCTTCCTATACCCCAGACTATAAGAAAGCGTCGTCTTATCCAGGGTGATCCCTTCCGGAATAATCCTTGTCTGGTCATTGGTTACAAACTTTACGCTTACCTGGCATGTGGCTGAAGCCTGATTTCCAAGCTTGTCCTTCCCATTTACCGTAACAATCGCCTCCCGGCTTCCGGCCCCGGATATCTTTGTATACTTATCACTCTCCCGGATCCCATTATCCGTCGCCATGATATTTCTGATCCAAGCAGAGTCCTTTAGGCCAGAAACTGATACCTCCCGATAAGCTTCTTGATCCTGAGATACCAGAGCCACTGTCGGGTCCGAGCTTGACCAGGTTACTTCAGCCCTGGAGAAAAAATCCGGTGTAAATGTAGCCGTTAATGACTGGGGTGCCGTTACCGACACTGTTTCCTGCGGATTAGTCCGGTCCCCGGTTAAGGTCCTAGTTACGGTATATGTAAGGGCCTGTTTATCCAGGTTCACTCCCTCCGTTGCCACTAAGGTATTATCCAGGACCTGAAATGTGACATTGATCCGGCTGTTCGCCGTACAGGGCTTACCTTCAAAGGAAGCGGATGGCCTGGTCTGTGCCGTCAGGACCGCAACGCCGCCATTCTGGTGCCCAGCTCCATAAATCGTATTGGGGATCTTATACTGGTAATTCCCTTCCGCCTGGGCCCTTTCCCCCTCTTCTGTAATACTTGTAAAAAAAGAAGAAGAAAGGTTTACGGTAAGGCTGGCTGATTTGGCCGTATAGCCATCAGTCCCCTCATCATCGTTTTTCGCCAGGCTGATAAGCTGGGGATCGTCAATGCTCCATTTCACCCGGCCGTCATCTACATCATTATTGGCATCAATGATAGCCTTGATATTTACTGGTTGAACTTCGGTTCCCTGCTCTAACACTCCATTGATATAACGTGCAATGAGCTTCCCTTCCTTATTCCTGATCTCTGTGGTCTTTACTGGGTTTTTCCGGTTACCTGTCCTGGTCTGTACTACTGCAAAAGAATAATCCTCTGGTTCTACCTTGATGGACACAGCCACCTTCTTATAAACCGCTGATACAGATATATCCTCCTGCGGCATCGAAAAGGTATAGGCATGGCTGCTATCCGAATAGGTAGTGCTCTTCTTTACTCCTTTACTGTTTGCGTAAGTTGGGGTACCTTCCATCTGGAACTTTTCTGTATTCGTATTCTTTGGAGCTGTTGTTACGCTTACCGTTGTCCCGGCTGCAATGGACCCCCGATGTTCCTTATCAAGAGGTCTGGAATACTGGGAACTTCCCCTCATCTCCAGGGTTGCGACATCGTAAAAGTTCCGACCATTTGCCACCGTGTCGATCTGATTCACATTTATCAGATATCCTCTCACGGGACGCCCCAGGGAATTCGGGGCAAAATGATCCAGAATGTAATCCCCACTTTCCTTATCCATGACGGTCAGAATGCCGTTTTCTAATTCTTCGTAAAAATACCGGTCTGATATGGTCTTTTTAGATCCACCCTGCACCAGGGTATAATATATATCCCCGGTATGCCAGTATCCTATATGCGCAGCATAGGTATAGTCGTTATCATCACCTATCTCTGATCCGCATACATTGGCGCTGATCTTGCTTACAGAATCTGTAAACAAATAGGCTACATCTTCTATGTAATTAAAGTTTGTTGCGGCTCCCTGCCTGGTTCCTATAAAGGTCCCCTCTCTTGCTAAGGAGCCAAGCTGAGAGTTTCCGATGGTGCCCTCAAAACGTGCCACTTTAAGTTTCCCGGCTGCATATCTTCCGGTGATTCCTCCGATAGCCGTTGAATGGTAGCCGCCGATGGTTCCGCTTACATGTGTATTGTAGATATAGGCTGCATTCTGGAATCCGACGATCCCGCCGATATAGCCTGTCCCCTGGATTCTAGCCGTGGTTCCGTCCCCTGTGGAAACATTAGAGTCCACGATATAGGAATCCGATGCAATCCCAGCGATCCCTCCAACATAAATCACATCTGTTCCGTCGGTGGCATCAATCATCATCTTTTCACAGATAGCATTTTCAATGATAGTACCGCTGATCTCTCCTGCGATTCCACCAGCAATGCCGCTAGAGCGGATATAGGCATTTTTTACGGTCACATTTCGGATTTTGGAATTCTTTGCATATCCGGCTACAACACCGGTCCGGTCTTTTCCCTTTATCTCGTTGCTGTCCGGTATGATAGTCACGTCATAGATCCCCCCATCCGAGACTGCCCCGAACAGCCCTACATTGTTATAATTGGCAAAGGAATTAAGCTTTAAGTTCTTAATGGTATATCCGTTTCCGTCAAGCTCACCGCTAAAGGGATAAGGGACCTCACCGGCATTTTCAGAGGAATCCCTGTAAAAACCGATGGGTATCCAATCCACTCCCTGTAAATCAATGTTTCCTCCCAGGGCAAAATAGCATCCGGAATAGTCACCGGCATATTTCGTCTCTCCGGACTCTGGAACCATCATTCCCATGGCGGTCAGCTCAGAGAGGCCCATAAGCTGTTCTCTGTTCTTAATAAGAAAGGGTTTTTCTTTTGTTCCTTCTCCCTGGCTTCCGTCCAAAAATTCAAAGCTGGTCTTCCCCATCCAGGCATCCCAGATATCTCCCAGGGAGCTGAAAGCTGTGGTCGTTACCGCTATTTTAGTAGGAAGGATTGTAGGAGCATCTTTTGGTTTTTCTTCCGCTTCAGAAGGAATGGCTTCTCTTAACTCCTCATCCATCTTTTCATCTGTTTCTAAAGTGGATTCCAGATCCTCGCTGGTTTCTTTCCCTTCCTCTACCTCCTCATTGTCTTCCGTATCCCAGTCTGCCACGGATGGAGTAGCAGTCTGAACTGTTTTTTCTACAATCCGCCCATTCTCCGCATATACTGCCCATGTTGGCAATGTACTTATTACCATAGTTGTACAAAGCAAGTAGGCGACTCCTTTCATTCTTTTTATCATATTCATTTTCCTTTCTCTATTTTATTATCTCGTATACTTTGTTTCCTGGTATTTTCTCAACCAGCCTATCTGCTCTTTATCATCCAGTTCCCTCTGCTCCGGATTCACTGCAAGAGTACGGCAAAAAAAGAAACTAGATAATGTCAATACAACAAGTCCTAACAAAATAATAATGATTCCCATAGACCCTCCTATCCCTGGGGAATTGCCATGGCTGGCCGGATTCCAAAGCTCGTCTCTTTTACACTTACCGGCTGAATATTACCTTCCACCAGGCTGACGGCATAAATTCCGTCTCCATAAAGAAAATTATTTAGTCCACCATCCTGCGGGGTACGGAGATAATATCCTTTGGAATAAGCGGAAACCTGTGATCCCGGATTGTTGGTTTCACTTCCATTAAACCGCCAGAGAACCTCCCGATACTTAAGTGCCTCATCCACTGACAAAATGAATACTTTATCCTGCAAAAGCTGAAACATCTCTTTCATAGCCATCAGGCTGTTATCATTGAACTGTTCATAGCTTCCCTTCCAGGTGGCACCTATATATGACCTGGTGATCCCGATATAGGTTTCATGGACAAAATCAGCTTCCGCATGATTCAGAAGCCATTCCCGGATCTCTGAGTATTTATAATTGTTATTAGATCCAAAATTCAGTTTATTTTCCGCTTTAAGTATGTCTGACCGGATCACACTGTCACATAGAAACAATGCCGTCCGCTGGCTGTTACCCATTACATCTTCATAATCTTCATCGACACAGCGGAACATATAGACTTTGTTTCCAATGGTCCGGGCCTGTACATCTCCGATGCTGTAATGCATGGTTTTCGGTATTTCACAGGCTGGCCTATAACAAACTTCACAAATTCCGTCATGATCAAAATCCACATGGCCGGTCGCTGGCAGTATGACGGTTTCTTCTTTTCCGCACTTCTGGCATCGGACCGTTTCATGACCGTTTTCTATACATGTGGTATTGACCTTATCTGTAACCTGAAAATCGTGGCTGCAGGTGATTTCATCATAAGCTTTTTCAAACCCAACCCTCACAATCGTATATTTCTCATTAGCAATGTTGAATTCGTCCATGACCAGTTCAGATAGATTCTTAATGTTTTGGAATATCTGACTTATGATCACAGTACTTGGCACATGCCCCTTTGCTATGAGATAGACTTCTTTCCGTTCCGTACCATCAGCCATTGACACCAGATTAAGAAGCCTTTCATTGCTTTCCTCTATGCTCTTAGTAATAATCTGCTGATCAGATGGCTCCTGGCCACTAAGCATGATATCTGCATCTTTAGCAATTCCAAGCCATTTTTCCTGCTTGGCCTTGGCCTCATAATCCGGATCCTCTTCTTGGAGGTAATCTCCTTTCTCATACTCAATATAGTATTTCTGAGTTCCATTGCCGTTTACAATGGCACTCCACGGACTTGAAACAAGGGAATGATAATAATACCTATCTGCTCCCAATATGATTTCTGGAAAATCAACCACAAGGAGCCTGTCCTCTTCTGTCTGACCCTGCTGGACTTTCAAGATCTCGTTGCTGCGATTTCCCTCTTCAACAAAATAAAGGTTCCAGTCAACCCTTCGTGCTTCTGAAGGGGAGGCCACGCTTTCTTTCTCGTAATAGACATTTAGGAGCATATGATCGTCGATCAATTTAAAACTTTCCTTTTGACTATCGCAAGGCTTATAGCCATCAATAACCGGCCGCGTGATAGCAATCAGCTCTCCTTCCGTCCCTGCACCAGCCACGACCTGTAATATGGTCTTATCCTTAACATCCATATACCGTACCGTGTATCTGTACTGCTTTCTTTCCTCCTCTGGTTCGTTGGTTCCCCCCGAGGGTTCCTCTGCCTTCTGAGTCCCTGGAACAGCTTCTGATTCTCCTACACCTGGTATCGAATCTTTGGGGCCACTGTCTGGCTTAATGTCCTTTTCTGGTTTTGTACTGCTTCCCCGGCTCCCTGATCCTCCACCACCGGAGCCTTTTCCGGAAAGTTTATTTTTCGAAGCTGCCTCTTTCGCAAAAACTGTCTGTATCCCTTTTCCAGGTACATATTGTACTGTACCGTCTTCATCAGTCCAAGCTCCAGCGTAATCTACGGGATACCCATCTGGCGTTTTTTCATTTATGTACAGGGCTCCTTTAGGATGATTATTCTCAGATCGGTCGGACAGGTAATAGCAACGCCCATCAATCCATTGCCAGCCGGTTAGCATTTTTCCCTTCGTCTCGTCAGAGTCAGGGCTTAAAAAATACCATTTGCCATCAATCAGTCTCCAGCCAGTAACCATATAGCCAGTATCATCAAAGTAATACCAAGCCCCGTCAATCAGCCTCCAGGCATTCTTCTCATAAATCTTGTTATCCTCATAGATCCAATGGTTATCCTTCTGTATCCAAGCACCATAGCTTGGAATTGGAACAGAAATTACCGCTAGAGTAGCACTTAATAAAGCAAAATTTTTTCTTTTATTCATTGAAAAATTTCATCACTCCTTACTATTTGATTTTTCTCCTACCAAGCAGACTTTTTTTAAACTCTTATATTCAATTAAGAACTATCAAGCACTGCAATTTTTCCGTATTAAATGGGATTTAGGTATAATGCAGTTCATACAGTCTGTTCGCTCAAGAATGGATATATGGCTCCTGCAGGGGGTAATCCCTCAGGTTGGTCCCAGTAAAAAAGTAGACTTAGAAATAAATTCTATTGCCATTTTGTATTTAAATAATTTATAAAATTATGGAATGTAATGGAGAAGTAAATATAATCCAAAAGAAGTAACACCTGAATTGCCAGAATAACAGATAATCATATCACATGAAAGTTCATGTCTTTTGTAAAGACAATGCTTCGATAATTTTTATATCCACATAACATTGGTTACAAAAACACTCCAAATACCAGGATCAATTAATTGCATATCAAAGCCACCAACCTATTGGTAACTTAATTTCTAATAAATAAGTAAAATTGCTCTAAGCAATATGCAAAAATATAATGCATAAACTTTAAAATACGTTAATAACGGAATAAAGTGAAATCAGAATATAACGATATGAACAAGAACTTAGAAAATAACAGAAGATAAAAATACCATCACAGGAACATTGAAACACACTGAATAAGTTCCTCCAGTCTATGTAAAACAAACGGAAATAAATGAAACCTACAAAATACAATTTTAATAATGGAATTAAACGAATGGGATCATAGAAATGAATTCAGATATGAAAAACAGTTGCCTGCCTTGCCAGATAATTATATGATACCAGAAACATATTTAAATAAGTTGGTTTAGATGAGATTCAATTCAATGCAAGTCCATTGCAATACAAGTATTCAAAATGTTCCTTCCAAAATAGATCATAAAGATATAAAAACAAAAAGTCCATTTATCGATGACGAATCATCAAATGACCCAAATAAAACCTTATACCATATACGATTGAACAATATACTAAACGGGAATATTTGTCGATACTGACTTGAAAAATCAAATGATTGCTGTATAACTGTTTTCAACAGTCCCAACAACATGCTTTCACATAACAATAATTTAAAAAACGACCAGGCCTTTACTCCTGCAGTTATCAGAGATTATAACGAACCAACTAAAGAGACTAAACCACCTAATTCTCCAACCATTACAAACTCTTCTGCCATGCAAATCTGCCTTTAGCAATTGGACGCCCCATTTAAAGAAAAAACTCCCTGCAATGCAAGGAGTCTTCAAACCGTACATTTATCATATCAAACGGTAAGAGGATTCCATCCAAACTGCATACTGTTACCCGGCAACGAAACACTACAAACATTGCTTCCTGCCTACTATGACAGTATACAACAAACCGTTCAGAAAATCAACATGCTCAAGCAGAATATATGAAAGCTATATTCTACATCAAGATAGCCCCCTTTCATAACGTTCCATGGCAATCCCTTTTTAGGACATACCAATACCATACAGCTCATAATATTCCCCCAGACTGGCATAGAATCCGATTCCGGTCAATCTATTAGCAGTTCATCGACCGTAACAAAGGTATATCCCTGCTTTGTCAAAGTATCAATTACCTCCAGGGCTGCTTCCACTGAAGTCGGGTACACATCATGAAGAAGGATAATATCTCCAGGCTCCACGCGCTTTACAATATAACGCACTACCTTTTTTACGCTTTTTGTCTTCCAGTCTAGAGGGTCTAAGTTCCAGAGCACAACCGTCATGTCGGTTGTACATTCCAATTCTTCATTCCATGAACCATAAGGCGGCCGCAGATAATCAGGTCTTGTACCGGTAATTTCTTCGATCTGTCGGTTATTCTGTTCTATTTGCTGGCAAGCAGTTAACACAGATTCCTTGCTCATCTGCACATGAGTATATCCATGATTCCCGATTAAATGTCCATCCTCTTTCATCTGTTTCAAAATGGCCTCTTTCCCCTCCACATTTTCTCCAAGAATAAAAAATGTGGCATGGACCCCTCTCTTGCGAAGCCCGTCAAGAAGTCTTGGCGTATAAACGGAATGAGGGCCGTCATCAAAGGTCAATGCGATCTGCTTATCCCCAGAAAACTGCCTCCTGACCTCATCTCTTGCCTCTGCATCCGCACCCACGGGAAGGAACAGGGTACTCTTTGCCTCTGTGTATGATTGGTGCATAGCTTTTATAAATATAATATCCAATATAAAAACAACCAGTAAACAGGCCGCTTTCCATTTCATTTTCATTTTCCCATAAGCCCAGCTTTCTGCCATTATTAATAAACCTATGGAGTAATGGAGAAAAATAAAACCAAAACATTTCTGCCTTTTTCTATCTTTTCCCTTATATGATCTTATCCTGAGGTCTTATCCGCAGTATTAAAGAGAATTTTGTATGCAATCTTACAACATTGAATCAACCCACATTCCGCCTCTTCCCTATTCCCAGATATCCGGCATCTACAAAGCCATGGAAAACATCTCCAGACCAACAAAAAAGGACTGTTCCCATCTTTTAATGAGAACAGCCCTTAAAGCTTACATAAAAATCGAAGCTTTTCTTAAGCCATGCAAACGTTAACTGCCTGCAGACCACGGTTTCCTTCTGTTGTATCATAAGTTACTTTCTGGCCTTCTTCAAGAGTCTTGTAACCATCAGACATGATGCCGGAGAAGTGTACGAAAACTTCCTCGCCTGTTGCGTCATTTACGATGAAACCATATCCCTTAGCACCATTAAACCATTTTACTGTACCGTTGTTCATAACGTGTACCTCCTATAAAATAAAAAATATTTGATATATCGCCTGAAACAAAAAATCACATATTTTTGTAAATCATCATCCGAAAATAATGACTTACAAAAATATGTGAAATCATAACTCCATTCGATAATACACGTACATTCTACCCTGAATTTACAAAATTGTCAAGACTATTCTGTTATTTTACGCTAGAAAAAGACAGGGTTTTGTCCCCGTTTAAAAGGTACAAACCCTGTCCAAAATAATCATAAAATAAAATTATTTTAAAGTAACTTTAGCGCCTTCAGCCTCTAAAGAAGTCTTGATCTGCTCAGCCTCTTCCTTGGAAGCGCCAGCCTTTACTACCTTAGGAGCTCCATCAACTACGTCTTTAGCTTCCTTTAAGCCTAAGCCAGTAGCTTCACGAACAACTTTGATAACTTTAACTTTGTTAGGACCAACTTCGGTTAATTCTACGTCGAATTCAGTCTTCTCTTCTTCTGCTGCTGCAGGACCTGCTGCTGCAACTACTACGCCTGCTGCTGCAGATACACCAAATTCTTCCTCACATGCCTTTACTAATTCATTTAATTCTAATACAGATAATTCTTTGATCGCTTCGATAAATTCAGCTGTTGTTAACTTTGCCATGATAATATACCTCCGTATTTAATATGTTTTTTAAGGAAGTTCGATTCGCCTTATAGCTCACCGAACGGCTAATTTTCTAAGTCCAGGTATGCTTTGCTTACCTTTATTAAAAATCTTATGCCTCTGCTGCTTCTCCGCCCTGAGCATCTGCAATCTGCTTGAGAACGCGAGCAATGTTTGTGATAGGAGACTGGATGCTTCCAAGCAACTTTCCAAGAAGGATATCCCTGGAAGGAATGCTGGAGATCTTCTCCATACCTTTTGCATCATAATAAGCGCCTTCTACAACACCGCCCTTAATCTCTAAGGCTGGAGCTGTTTTTACAAACTCAGCCAGGATTCTTGCCGGAGCTGTTGCATCTGTCTTGGAAACAGCGATAGCTGTAGGTCCTTCCAGATTAGGTTCCAGAGCCTCAAATGCTGTACCCTGAGCTGCAAAACGGATCATTGTATTCTTATATACTTTGTAGGAAACACCAGCCTCTCTTAATTTCTTACGAAGTGCTGTATCCTGAGCAACTGAGATACCACGGTAATCTACAACTACCGCTGACTCAGCGCCATCAAGTAATTCTTTGATCTCGCTTACAACTGGCTGCTTTAATTCAACTTTTGCCATTATGGTTTACCTCCTGTTTAGTCTGAGCCTCCCGGCTGCCCGCAAGGCCCGCTCGTATAAACCGCAAAGAAAAACCCCTCCGCCGGATGGACGGAGAGGTCTACAATTCATTTACATAAAATGATTCTTGTACATTCCTCGGCAGGCGTTAACACCTTATGCCTTGCGGCACCTGCTGTCTTCGGCAGTCAATACTTGCATAGTATAACATTATTTATAATTAATGTCAACCACAAAACAAAATTAGTTCATTAACTTAGCTACGTTCAGTTTTACGCCAGGTCCCATAGTGGAAGCCAGTGTAACACTCTTTAAGTAGGCACCCTTAACTGCACTTGGTCTTGCTTTGACGATTGCATCAACAAGCGTCTGGAAGTTGTCCGCTAACTGTTCTTCTGTAAAAGAAGCTTTTCCAACTGGCACGTGGATAATATTTGTCTTATCAAGTCTGTACTCAACTTTACCAGCTTTGATATCGTTGATTGCTTTTGTTACGTCCATGGTAACAGTGCCAGCTTTTGGGTTTGGCATTAAGCCCTTTGGTCCCAGGACACGTCCCAGACGACCAACAACACCCATCATATCTGGTGTAGCAACAACTACATCAAATTCCAACCAGCCTTCGTTCTGGATCTTCGGAATCAATTCCTCAGCTCCAACAAAGTCTGCGCCTGCGGCCAGTGCTTCATCAGCCTTTGGGCCCTTAGCGAAAACTAAGATACGAACAGTCTTACCTGTACCGTGAGGAAGTACAACTGCACCACGGATCTGCTGGTCTGCGTGACGTCCGTCACAACCGGTTCTGATATGAGCTTCAATGGTTTCATCAAATTTAGCACTTGCATTCTGCTTAACTAAAGAGATTGCTACTGGTGCATCGTAGAGAACAGAACGATCTACTGTTTTAGCTGCCTCTGCGTATCTTTTTCCTCTTTTCATTCTAAATAACCTCCTAGTGGTATTGTCGGGGATTTTCCCTCCCACGTTCTTAAAACTTCATTAACTGCGATATTATAAGGAAGTTCGATTCGCCTATCGGCTGTCGAACGGCTATTTTCTAATTTCAAGCCGCACTTACGCTTGCTTTCATTAAGTAAAATATGCCAAGAAAATTATGCTTCAACTACTGTGATACCCATACTTCTTGCGGTACCAGAGACCATGCTCATAGCTGCTTCAACAGATGCAGCATTTAAGTCAGGCATCTTCAATTCAGCGATCTTCTGTAATTCAGCCTTAGTAATTGTAGCTACCTTTGTCTTATTAGGAACCGCAGATCCGGATTTGATCTTGCAGGCCTTCTTTAATAATACAGCAGCCGGTGGAGTCTTGGTTATGAAGCTGAAGCTTCTGTCAGCATAAACAGTGATAACAACCGGGATGATCAAGTCACCCTGATCAGCTGTTCTTGCGTTAAATTCCTTTGTAAACTGTACGATATTTACACCATGCTGTCCAAGTGCCGGACCTACAGGAGGAGCTGGTGTAGCCTTTCCTGCTGGAATCTGCAATTTGATATATCCTGTTACTTTCTTTGCCATAATAAGGCACCTCCTAAATAATGTGGTATTGTCGGGGATTTCCCTCCCACGAGCTTATACACGGGTATAAGCCGCTTTTACTTGTTACATCTTTTTTACTTCGCTGAAGTTTAATTCTACCGGAGTCTCCCGGCCGAACATCTCAACGCTCATGGTGATGGTTTTCTTACTTTCGTTGATGGACTTGATGGCACCAACCGTATCTTTCCATGCACCGGAAGTTACCACAACGGTATCTCCCACTTCAAAGCCAATGATGACCTCTTCGTTCTTGAATCCAAGTTTCTCCATCTCTTCTTCTGTCAGAGGAACCGGTTTTGATCCAGGACCTACAAAGCCTGTCACTCCACGGGTATTACGCACCACATACCATGTGTCGTCATTCATGACCATGTGAATCAGTACGTAGCCGGGAAACATCTTTTTATCCGCCTTCTTCTCAACGCCATTTTTCAGTTCAATGACGGATTCAAGCGGAACCGATACTTCCAGAATCTGATCCTGTAAGTTTCTGTTTTCGATTGTTTTCTCAATGTCAACCTTTACTTTATTCTCATAACCTGAATAGGTATGAACTACATACCAATGTGCTTCTGACATAAACTCACCTTAACCCTTACGAATTATAAGATAAAACTGAGACCAAACTTGATGATCAGATCAAGAATTCCGATAATCAGTCCTAAAGCAATCGCTGAAGAAATGACAGCGATCGTCTGTTTCGTTACGGTTTCTTTGTCAGGCCAAACGATTTTTGCAAACTCAGATTTTAAACCCTTAAAAAAGCTCTTCTTCTGAGCGCTCTCGTTGTTCACTGTATCTCCCATAATTTCACGTCCTTTACAAACTGATTACTTTGTTTCCTTGTGCATTGTATGGCTCTTACAGAATCTGCAGTACTTCTTGGTTTCCATTCTGTCCGGATGAGTCTTCTTATCCTTGGTCATGTTGTAATTACGCTGTTTGCATTCTGTACATGCCAGTGTGATTTTTGTGCGCACGACTTCCACCTCCACTTAAATTTTCATTGTTGTGTTTTAAGTCCCTTTTTCTGCTGCAAGCAATTTTGAGCATAAAAAAAAGACCTAAGCTCTTCCATTCGCCCAATTACTATAACATACAGACCAGGATTCGTCAATCTTTTTTTCTGAAAAACAATGATATTTACGGTATTTCGCCATTATATCATGTAGGCAAAAAAATTGCAAGTCCGGTTTGGAGGATTTAATGAATTTTTAAATCGGTTCCAGCCGGACCTGCTTCTATAATATTACGTATTCTGTGTTTTTTTGCTATGGCCTTACAGGCGTTCCGTCAGGAAGTCTTGAAAAGAGCCAGCCATGGTCCATATCCACCGCAGGATATTTTTCAGCCGCTTTTTCATCAAAACCGACTCCAATTCCCGGCTTGCCGTTTACATAGGCATATCCTTCTCTGATCTCCGGACAGCCCGGGAATACCTCCTGCTCCGCTTCACTGAAGCCGGAAAATTCCTGTATTCCGAAATTGTGGCTGTTTAAATCCAGATGCATCTGCACTGCCATTCCAATCGGAGATAAGTCATTTGGCCCATGCCATGCTGTCCGCACTCCGTAAGCCTCACAAAAATGTGCCAGCTTTCTGGCAGGTGTCAGTCCTCCGATATCACTTAAATGTACTCTCATATAATCGATCCATTGATTTTGTACGATGGACTTCCATTCATTGGGATTGGTAAACAGCTCTCCCATGGCCAGAGGAAGTATGGTATGGTGCCGCAGGGTCTTAAAGAACTCCACGTGCTCCGGTGCAAGAGAATCTTCCAGGAAAAACAGCTTGTACTGCTCCATCTCCCGGGCAAATTCCAGAGTCTCCGCAAAGCTCAGGCGTTCATGTACATCATGCATAAGTTCCACTTCCCAGCCAATATCGCTGCGTACCCGGTCAAACAGCTTATAAACGCTTTGCATGTACATTCTCGGATGGAAATATGCTCCCTCCGGTGCATGATCAGGCTTCACGATTCTCTGTATTTTTCCATCGAAGTTACCGCCATAGGTACCCATATGACATCTGATGTATCGGTATCCTTCCGCCATGTACCCGCGAATGCATTCTTCCACCTCTTCGATGGAGCTTCCATCCGCATGCCTGTAAACTGCGATTCCTTCCCTGCACTTTCCACCCAGCAGGCTGTAAAGCGGCATATTGGCCCGTTTTGCCTTAATGTCCCACAACGCCTCATCAACCCCGGAAATGGCATTGTTCAAAACAGGACCATTTCTCCAGTAAGAGCTTCCCATCATGGTCTGCCAGATCCCTTCGATGTCATCCACAGGCATTCCCTTGAGCATGGGACGCAGATATTCTTCAATGGCTGTCACCACCGCCTTATGTCTCCACGTAAATGTAGCGCACCCATATCCATACAGCTCCGGCTCCGTTGTTTCCACCTTTACCACAACCAGGTTGATATTTCTTGGAGCTGTTACAAAAACTTTGATGTCATGGATTTTTATATGATCCATTTTTAGTACCTCCGTAAGTCATATTCTCTGCATATCAGCTCTTTACAGCTCCTCCGGTCATTCCAGCAATAAAATACTTCTGGAAACTTACAAAAAGAATTACCAAAGGAAGACTGGATATGCTGGATGCTGCCATTAGGTCATTCCATTTAATTTGATATTGGGAATTTAAGGAAATGATCCCAACAGTGAGCGTTTTTAATTCATCCTTGGATACCAGGACAGAAGAAAACATATATTCATTCCAGCCGTTAAACAGTACAAACATGGCTACCGCCGCAATTCCCGGAACGATCAGCGGAAGGATAATATTCCAAAAGATCCGGAAGCTGGAAGCCCCATCCACCCGTGCCGCCTCATCAAGTTCCAGGGGGATGGTCTTAAAGTAAGATACAATCATCCATGTACTGAAGGCTATATTTGTAGCCGCATAAACGACGACCAGGCCAAGCAGGGAGTTAACAAGATTATACCTGGAAAGCACCGCGTAAAAAGGAACCACCAGCATGACTCCCGGAAACATCTGCGTAATAAGAAGAAAGCTCATCAGCTGTTTTCTTCCTTTAAATCGGAACCTGGTCACCCCATATCCTGCCAGGCATGCACAGGCCACACAGATAACCATGGCGGAAAGGCAGACCACCAGACTGTTTAAGGTCATGCGTCCAAAATTATAAGTATTGAAGAATTTCCGGAAGGAATCCAGTGAAAACGGGTCCGGAATCCATTTAGGCTGAGGATAATACGTCTGCGGCTCCGTTTTAAAAGCAGTGGATATCATCCATAAAACCGGGACCACGATAAAAGAAGCCATAAAAATTAGTACGGCATAGGTAGCAGCCAAATTATTTTTTTTCTTTTTTGATCTACTCATTTTCCTTTGTCACCACCTTACTCACCAGACTGATCAAATAGCAAATGAAGAACACCAGAATACCCCAGGCAGACGCCTTTCCAAATCTTAAATCATTGAACGCTGTTCCATAGATGCTTAAGCTGATCAAATTGGTAGCAGTTCCCGGGCCACCTGCTGTCATGGTATAAACCAGGGTATACTGCTTGAACCACCATACGCAGTCCAGGATCAAAACCGTAGTCAGTATAGGCTTTAAGGACGGAACAGTAATGTACCGGAATTGAGCCAATTTGCTGGCGCCATCGATTTTTGCCGCCTCATAATAATCCTTGGATATGCTTTGCAAACCTGCCAGGATCATGGTCATGACCAGGGGAAATCCCTTCCAGATGCAGACAAAGACAACTGCCGGAAAGGCCAGCTCCTTGCTGCCCAGCCAGGAAATATTCGTAGATATAAGCCCAAGTCCTTTCAGCGCACTATTTAAGATTCCGTACATGGGATTCATAATCCAGGTAAATAAAAGTGCCACAACCGCTTCCGGGAAAAACCATGGCAGCATAAATATTACCCGGAAAACAGTTCTTCCTTTAAATTCCCGGTTAAGCAAAGTAGCCAGGATAAACCCCAAAATGAAATGTCCCGCTACGACCAAAATCATAAACATGGTCGTCAGCAGAACCGACTGGTAAAAGGCCGCTTCTTTAAATGCCGCTGTATAATATTTAAAACCTACAAAATTCCATTTCGTCACCAGGTTCGTGTTGAAAAAACTGATATAGAACCCATAAACCATAGGATAAATGATAAGGGCAGCCAGCATGACGACAATCGGAAGCGTAAAGTAATATCCTTGCCTCTGGGACTTTACTTTTATTTGAGCAATTCCACTTTTGTTCATGAAATTCATCTTACTCCCTTCTCAATCTTTTTGAGGGAGGATGGTTCCTCCCTCATTCTTAATGATTAGTTATAATCCCCTAACAATTCATCAACATCGCTTACCAGGGTTTTTACCGCTTCTTCGTTTTTCTTTTCATTGGAGAATACAGATGCATATGCATTTCCAAGGGCACTCTTTAAGCCGCTTACACCTGCGAACTTAACGGTTGGACGGCAGCCGTCTGCGATTTGCTGTAAAAAGCCTGCATAGTCCTCTCCTGATATATAGTCAGCTTTCTGTCCCTCTGCTGTGGCCGGAATCTTTCCACTGCTCTGCCAGAACTGCATGTCCTTATCGTGCTCTACAAAAAACTTCAGATAATCAATGGCTGCTGCCTTTTCCGCATCAGTTGCATAGGCGCTGACGGAATAGCCTTCGGTTCCAAGCATGGTTCCAGGATAATCACCAGGCATTTTAAAGGATCCCAAGTTTCCCTTTAAATCAGGATTATTGGCATAGGCCACACCAAGAGCATTGGGCCCGGTAAGGAACATGCTTGTATATCCCATAGCAAAATAATTGGCGGCAGTCGGATAATCCACCTCAGTAATTCCTGTCGGTACTATGCCCTCTGCATTCATGTTGGTCCATCTAGAAAATGCATCCATGAATTTCTGGTCTTCTGTAATATCAGTGATCCATTTTCCGTTCTCTTCTTTCACACATTCAATCCCGTTTGACCATAAGTATGCCATGAAACGGCTCTGACCGGAGGAATTATTGGAGCCAACCATGTCAAATCCCCATTCATCCATCTGCCCATCATTGTTGGTATCCTTTGTAAGGGCTTTTGCTGCAGCTGTAAACTCTTCCCATGTTTTAGGAATTTCTAATCCGGCTTCCTTAAACCTGTCTGCACGATAGATCACGGCCAGCGGCTGAACAGCAACAGGAAAATATGACATCTCATCTCCCAGCATACAGGAGTCCACAACACCGTTAGCAAATTTTGCTTTTAAATCCTCTGGCACAAGCCCGCTGATATCAGCTGTCAGCCCAAGGTCATGAAGAGTGGCAACTGCATCTGCTGATGTAAAGAAAATGGTGGGCACATCCTTTGGTGTAGCTGCCATAGCCGACAGCTTTGTGTAAATATCATTGGTGCTGACAGCCTGTACATCAATGATCACATTGGGATGCAGTGCCATATACTCATCTGCATACTGATAGATGAATTTTCCGTGAGGATCTTCTCCCGCATATCCATCGAAAATGGTAAGTAAAACTGTCTCGCCTTCGGTTCCTTTTTCTGCGGTACTTGTCTGTGCTTGTTCCGTCTCCTTTTCCGCCATTGTTTCATTCTGGCTCTTTCCGCTGCAGCCTGTCACCAGGGACATTGCCATTACAGCTGAAAAAAATAATGCAAGAACTCTTTTCTTCATAACTGATCCCTCCATAAATTATTTTTGCCTATTTTTTAGCTGCCTTCATCATATCTTATTCCCTTTGTTTATTCTGTATAGATCTTAGTCAATAATCACCATTTTTTAATTACACTTTCGAAAACCTTCCTGTTCTTCTTTTCACTCATTAAAAAAAGACTGTAATTGCTTACAGCCTTTTAGTCTCTTCTTTATTCCTTTTAAACAACTCATGGATCGCTTTCCGGTACTGCAGGGGAGTTGTTTCCATAACCGCTTTAAACTGCCTCAAAAATGTATTTACACTGTCATATCCACATTTTGCAGCAACGGCAGTAACGCTCTCATTGGTGTTTTCAAGCAGCTTTGCAGCCTCGCATACCCTGACAACGTTGATATATTTTATCAGCGTCTTTCCAAAATACTTATTAAACTCCCTGCTGATGGTAGCCGGATGGAGATAAAAAAGTTCACTTAAAATCTTTAAGTCAAGATTCTCCTGATAATGCCTGTCGATATATTCCTTAATTGCAATCATTCTCAGATTCATTTCGGATCGTTCGCTTTCCGTCCGTTCCAATCCAAATGCCCGAAACAGCAATACAGTTATCTCTGTGATGATCGACCTCTCTATCATGGACCGGAACGGCTGTTGGATCTCCTGTTCCTCATACAATTCCTTTATAAGGCCGGTCACACGGTTGAATATCTTTTCATCCACATGCTTATAATGCTCCTGGAACGCCTGTTGGCTAGGCGTAATAAACACCTTTTTTAAGTCTTCCCCAAGATTTAAGCTTTCATAATAAGAGGGACGGACCGAAAGTCCATACCGCAGGAAGGGAAGGCCCAAAAGCCTTCTCTGATGATGCTCCTGCCCTCCGATGACCATGATGTCACCCTTTTCCAGAAGATATTTCTTTCCGACTACATAATATTCCGCAGATCCCTCTTCCACAAACAAAAGCTCACTAGCTGTATGAATATGGTGCATCCCATTCTTTTCGTATTCACAGGATCTGGAGACATTGTAATTATCTTCACTTAAGGCCCGGAAATGATCCGGTTCCCAGTAGTCATTGATCTTGATTTCCATATCCCCTCCTGCTGATGCTTAACCGGGAAAAACAACCTCCAGATACCGTTTTAAAGCATCCTGCCAGGAAGGCAGGGGCAGAAAGCCGTTTTCTTCCAGCTTATCCTTATTCATACGGCTGTTGGCCGGCCGTTTTGCCTTTGCCGGATACTGATCCGAGCCGACAGGCTCCACTTTTACATCCATACCTGCCTGTCTAAAGATTTCACAGGCAAACTCATACCATGTGCACTCTCCTTCGTTGGTAGCATGATAACGGCCGTATTTCTCCGTTTCTATCATGTCTACCAAAAGGCGGGCCAGATCATAAGTATAGGTAGGAGAACCTGTCTGGTCAGCTACCACCGTTAATTTATCATGAGTCTTTCCCAGGTTCAGCATGGTCTTAATAAAATTCTTTCCATTCACTCCAAATACCCAGGCAATTCTTACGATAAAATATTTAGCGAGGTTTTCTTCTACTGCCAGTTCTCCTTCATATTTCGTCTTGCCGTAAACATTTAGCGGCGCCCTCTCGTCATCAGGCTCCCAGGGACGGGTTCCCTGGCCATTAAACACATAATCCGTGCTGATATACATCATCTTAATATCCAGTTCCCGGCACACCCCGGCAATGTACTCCGTTCCCTTTGCATTAACATTCCGGCACAACTCCTCATTATCTTCCGCCGCATCCACAGCCGTATAGGCGGCACAGTGGATGACCGCATCAGGAGCGGCTGCCTTAATAACCCGGTTTACGCTGTCCTTATCCGTGATGTCCATCTCATCGATGTCCACACCGACCGCCTCATGCCCCCGTTTATTCAGTTCATTTACTACATCAAATCCAAGCTGGCCCTTTACGCCAGTAACAAATACTTTCATAGATGCCTCTTTTCTAAACGGAAATTTGGTTTACCTGACGGCTCCCAATGGATAGATTTCCGGAAATTATAAACGCTTACCGTACATATTATCAAAATAATTCTGATATTCTCCATTGATGATATGCTTCCACCAGTCCTCATTGTCTAAGTACCACTGGATGGTCTGACGGATTCCGGTATCAAAGTTATATTTAGGCTTCCAGCCAAGCTCGGTTTCCAGCTTCTTCGGGTCAATGGCATAACGTCTGTCATGGCCAGGACGGTCTGTTACGAACTTGATTAAGCTCTCCGGTTTATCAAGAGCCTTAAGAATGGTCTTAACCACTTCTAAGTTGGTGCGCTCGTTGTGTCCGCCTACATTGTAGACCTCGCCTGCTTTTCCCTTGTGAATGATCAGATCAATGGCTTCGCAGTGATCGGAAACATGGAGCCAGTCTCTTACATTTTCCCCTGTTCCATATACCGGAAGCTCTTCGTCTGCCAGGGCACGACTGATAATAAGAGGAATCAGCTTTTCCGGGAAATGATACGGTCCATAGTTATTGGAGCATCTGGAAATAGTCACCGGAAGACCGAACGTCCTCTGGTATGCCTGAACAAAAAGGTCTGCGCTGGCTTTTGAGGAGGAATAAGGGCTTGAGGTATGAAGCGGTGTTTCCTCTGTGAAGAATAAGTCCGGGCGGTCAAGAGGCAGATCACCGTATACTTCATCAGTAGAAACCTGATGATAACGCTTGATTCCATAAGTGCGGCAGGCATCAAGAAGGGTCGTGGTTCCCATTACATTCGTTCTTACAAATGCCTCCGGGTCTGTAATGGAACGGTCCACATGGCTCTCTGCCGCAAAGTTTACCACTACATCAGGTTTTTCCTTCTCAAAGAGGTCAAAAACAAAACTTCTGTCTGCTATATCCCCTTTTACAAATTTATAATTTGGCTTATCCTCAACAGACTTCAATGTCTCTAAATTTCCTGCATAGGTCAAAAGGTCCAGATTGATGATCTGATAATCCGGGTACTTATTCACCATGTGATGTACAAAATTTCCACCGATAAAACCGGCTCCTCCGGTAACGATAATTTTCATTTATATGCTCCTCCTTTTTAATGGCACAGCGCAGCCTAAAGCCGTCGCCAGGTAAATCAAATTTCCTTAACCGTGTAACTTGTCAATGTATTTACCGGCAAGGACATCCATCAGATATTGTCCGTACTGGTTCTTTTTCAAAGGCTCAATGTTCTCCAACAGCTGATCCTTTGTGATCCAATGATTTAAATAAGCGATTTCCTCCAGACATGCGATCTTCCTGTGCTGGTGTGTCTCCATGGTGCGTACAAAATCCGTGGCATCTGCCAGAGATTCATGAGTCCCTGTATCAAGCCAGGTAAAGCCCTGGCCTAAAAGCTCCACATCAAGCTTTCCTTCTTCCAGGTAAATGCGGTTTAAATCAGTGATTTCCAGTTCACCCCTGGCCGATGGCTTCAAATTCTTTGCATATTCCACAACCTTATTATCATAGAAATAAAGTCCGGTCACACAGTAATTGCTCTTTGGCTTTGCAGGCTTTTCTTCAATGGATATTGCCTTTCCGTCAGAATCGAATTCCACGATTCCAAATCGCTCCGGATCATCTACATAATAGCCGAATACAGTAGCTCCATCCTTTTTGTTAGCCGCATTTAACAGGCGTTTGTTAAGTCCGTGTCCTGCGAAAATATTATCCCCAAGGATCATGGCCACGCTGTCGTCTCCAATGAATTTCTCTCCAATGATAAATGCCTGTGCAAGACCATCTGGGGAAGGCTGGACCGCATAAGATAAGCGGATGCCAAATTGTCCTCCATCTCCTAAAAGTGCTTCAAAACGCGGCGTGTCATCAGGCGTTGAGATGATCAGGATATCCCTGATACCTGCGTTCATTAGAACAGACAGGGGATAATATATCATCGGCTTGTCATAAATAGGCAGTAACTGTTTGGAAGTTACCATGGTCAGCGGGTAAAGTCTGGTGCCGGAGCCTCCGGCAAGTATAATTCCCTTCATTTCTTTCTCCTCCGTATCTATTTGTGATACCATCATACAGGGTGACGTAAGGTTACTGTCAAGTCCTTTTCCATTAATATTTCTTTACTTTCTGCAGATAAATGCCCCGGCCCGTTTTGTAATATGGATAAAACCCTTTTTTTCCATCTTTTTCTTCAAAAATTCCCGGAATTCCTCATAACGGTCACTTAAATATTCTTGTTGGTTTCCATGACAGGAAAGTATATACTCCATAAGAGCGCCTGGGTCACTGACTTCCAGATAATCCATATACTCCCTCTTTTCCACAGAATGAAAATTACCTTTCAAGATCTCTTCCCCATTCTCAAGCCCAAAGACATCATACAGATTCACTTCGGATAGAGTAATTCTGGAATCGAATTCTTTAACCAACTGGCTGATCTCCTTCATATGATCCGAGCCGTAAGTGCTGCAGTAAAAAACGCCCTCAGGTTTTAGGACTCTCTGCACCTGATCCAATGCCCCCTCTAAATTCGTTAAGTAAAACAGTACATGATTGGCGGTCACAATATGATAGCTACTATCAGGCTTTGGTATCTGACGGCAGTCAAACACTTCAAAGGAGAAGGAGCCGGGAACGTTTTTTAAACTTTCTTCCACATCCCGGATCATCCCTTCTGAAAGGTCAGACAGGCAGATCTTCGTATCCGCTGGCAGCCTGTTCCAGTTTGCACGCCACAATTCCCCATTGCCGCACCCCAGCTCCAGAACACTTTTTCCATCCAAAGGTTCCATTAGATCATACAGCCACTGAAACCACCCAGTAGGATTCTTAGTATACTTTTTGTGAAGCCCGATCCGAATGTTTATGTTTGCCGCATCCTTATACTGCTCCACAAGGGACCGTTCCATATTGGTAATATGGATTAAGTGAAGAATTTTATTCCAGTCCACAGACTGATTATCCGTCACCAGTTTTGACGTTTCCGTTATGGTCTGCTCCACAAGCCTTAAGTGTTCGATCCTCTTTCTGATCAGATTTAATTGAAGCCGAAGAGAACCTTCCACATAATCATTGTCATTGTCATTGATGGTAATGGAGCGGATTTCATCTAAGGAAAAGCCCAGGTACTTTAAGGAAAGAATTTTTTGAAGCTTAGCAAAATCAGAATCCGTATAGAGCCGGTATCCTCCCTCACTCATTCCGGAAGGTTTTAATAGTCCCTGCTTATCGTAATACCGGACGGTGCGAATGGAAACATTGGCCTTTTTGGCGAACTGGCCTGAGGTATAATATGGGTTCACCGGCATGCCACCTCCTTTTTCCTGAATTATCATATATGTATTATATAGGGTGACGTATGGTCATGGTCAAGGGGATTTTTAAAGATCGTGTAAAAATACTCAAAACCTGTCCAATTCTTACTGCTGCAGTTGATTACAAATAACTAAAAAATGTGTGCAAGTCTTATGCTTTGACCTTCACAAGTTCTTTCCTAATTCCAGCCATTAGGATTCTCCATAGTTTCCGTAATAAGCGTCATGCTCCATATCTTCCTTATTTAATAATACCCCAAAATACGGCATTCATTTTTTCCAGCTGCTCCTAAACTCTTTGCAGCATTTAATAACTTATCACAGTGCTTTCCACGACAATGATCGCACCATCCACATATTTTACAATCAAAGCCGAATCGATTTGGCTCCCAAGAGGTGGAGCATCGACAATTATGTAGTCATAATTATCCCGCTGTAGGTCAAAGAATACGAATCGGCGAATTCTAATCGGTTGGACTAAAGAAGAACTTGCAGAAAAAATTGGTCGTGCTTATAAATATTGTCAGGATATTGAGCGAGGAACGTGCGGGATGTCTGTTGAGACTATGTTAAGCATCGCATCAAGTTTGAGTGTTTCTTTAGATTATCTGATTTACGGAACAACGGAATCAGAAAAAGAAACCGACGCACTTATGGGCGAACAGCAGGCCGTTATTAGCCTCCTTGGGCAATGTAGTGATCAGAAACGACGTTATGCGCTGGATTTGTTAAAATTATTTATGAAAGCCAGTGATAATAGATAAAGATAAAAAGGAACATATTGCAGTCCCCGCTTTTACAGGTGAAGTGCAAATGTCCATAATTGCCAGATACAACAGCTTGAATATGGCATCGTCTGTTGGAAATATCGTTTTTGATTTTGTTACCTTTCTCAGCTGACGATTGAAGTTTTCTATCGAGTTTGTAGTATAGATAATTCGACGTATCTCTGGGGGATACTTGAAATAGGTGGATATCTCGAGCCAGTTGTTTCTCCAAGATGCAATTGAACTAGGATATTTATTCCCCCACTTTTCTTCTAAAATGTCTAATTTCTGAAGTGCGATTTCCTCTGTTGATGCTTGATATACTTCTTTTAAGTCTGCCACAAAGGGTTTGATGTCTTTATACGATATGAATTTAGTGGAATAACGAATTTGATGGATAATACACCTTGGAATTTCTGTTTGTGGGTATACTGCATGAATGGCATCACCAAATCCGGTAAGGCCATCTACAGAAACAATCAGGATATCCTCTACTCCCCGGTTTTTAATTTCTGTCAGAACTCCAAGCCAGTATTTTGCACTTTCATTTCCTCCGACCCACATACCCAGAACTTCCTTTGAGCCGTTTAAGCGAATTCCGATAGCAATATAGACTGCTTTTTTGACAGTTGCATTATCCTGCCTTACATAATAGTGAATGGCATCCATGAACACAACCGCATATTTTCTATCAAGGGGACGATTTTTCCACTCTTTTGCCAGGGACAGAATGCGGTCTGTCATCTTAGATATCATTTCAGCAGAGGCTTCTACTCCATAAACACTGTGCAGATGAGTTGAGATATCTCTTGTGGACATTCCTTCGCATACATGGAAAGTACTTGATCCTCAATATTGGAAATATCTGTTTGATTCTTTTTTACAATCTGTGGCTCAAAATCACCTTTTCTATCTCTCGGAATATCCAGAGAGATTTCTACCATGGAAGAAACTACGTTTTTCCTGCTGTAGCCGTTTCGACTGTTGTCCGTTTCTTTTGCCGAATAGTCATACTTAGAGTATCCGAGCTCTGTATCCAGTTCCGCCTCCAGCATACCTTGCAAGGTATCACCAAGCAGGTCTTTTAGCATCTCCTGGACATCCTGTGCAGTTTTGGGCTGATAATGCTGTAAGAGCCCATTGATGAATGCTTTTCGTTCCGGTGAAAGTTTTCTTTGTCTTGCCATAAAAATATCCTCCTGGATTAATATTTATTTTAATATTAATCCAAGAGGATTTCTCTTAGTTTACACAATTTTTTTACAGTCTCCCTTTTTATATCTGATTGCATAATTTCTAAACCAGCATCTGATAATTCTCAATATCCAATATTTTCCCAAGCTTTACTCCCACTTCCCTTATAGTCCCGCAATGAATAAATCCCAATCTCTCATGAAGCCGGATGCTCGCCTCATTCCCTCCTGTTATTACAGAAATAACCGTATGAATATCATCCCGTTCCTTAGCCATCTCAATGATTGTATAGGCTAATTCCCCGGCTATGCCTCTGCGACGGTAGTCCCTATCAATATATACGGACAGTTCTACTGTGGCTGCATAAGCTTCTTTTGGACGGTAAGAGGAAAGGCTGGCATACCCCACTGCTTTACCATCTTCTTCTGCCACGATCAATGGATGATTCCCCACGTTATGTTCCCGAAACCAGACCAGCCGCTCCTCCATTGTTTTAGGATTCAAATCAAATGTAGCCAGTCCACGTTCCACTTCATAATTATAAATCTTTAAAAGCTCCGGCATATCCTTTTCTTCTGCGGTTCTGATCACCATATTATTTCCTCCTGGGTATGATTGGACTTAACAAATGTATCATACATCAAACTACTGCCCTCGTCCAATACAAATTGCAAGAAAATAAACCCTTTTTATTCCAGCCTTTTTCAGAGCTCGTGTACAGGCTTCTATGGTGCTCCCCGTGGTATAAATATCATCCACTAAAATGACTCCCTTAACCCCTTCTATCATATTTCCCGCTGAAAATGCCTCCTCCAGATTCTTAAGCCTTCCCGCAGGATCAAGCCCCTTTTGGGGCATGGTTTTTTTATTTCTTACCAGCATTGAGGGACAAACAGCGAGTCCTAGATGTTCTTCGATCCTACGGGCCAAAATCTCTGCTTGATTAAATCCCCTCTCCTTTTTCCTGGAAGGATGGACGGGAACAGGAACAAGGACGTTTGCCTCCATGCGCCGGATCAGTTTCCCATACCGAGCATAGATCGCTTCCCCATAAAAATCCAGGTATTCCCGCTTATTCTTATATTTTATTTTCGCCATTGAGCTTCCGGCAGTTTCATCATAATTCAAAAGGGCCCTGCCATACTCAAAGGTACGCTTATGCCTGACACAGTCAAAGCAGTACTCCATATCAGGACTTATGACCTCCTTTCCACATTTTTTACAGACTGGATTCTTGACAAATGATAGTTTTTTCACACATTCCGGGCAGATCAGCCCGCCTTTTGGCATAACGATTTCGTCACAGACTGGGCATCGTCTGGGAAATAGTAGATCAACAAAATATAAAGGGTACATATTATAAGATTCTCCTTAAAAATAATAGAATTAAAGATTGAATTAAAGAAAAGAATTAAAGAAAAGAATTAAAAAGTAGAATTAAGCTAGAAATTAAATAAAAATGAAAACAGTAATTAAAATAGAAATCGAAAACAGTAATTGAAA
Organism: Lacrimispora sphenoides; assembly: GCF_900105215.1. Taxonomy (NCBI): domain Bacteria; kingdom Bacillati; phylum Bacillota; class Clostridia; order Lachnospirales; family Lachnospiraceae; genus Lacrimispora; species Lacrimispora sphenoides. The sequence goes on from NZ_FOIP01000001.1 coordinate 872,590, forward strand.
ACAGTAATTTGAAACTGAAATTAAGAACAGAAAGACAGAAATTAAAAACAGAATTACAGAATTTAAAAACAGAAATTTAAAAAAATAAAAGATCATAAGATAGACGCCTCGCACAAAGCCTGTCTACCCAAAAAATTTACGCAAGTGGCAGGCCGAACAAACATGCATACATATTCCCCCGGCAGCCACTGCAATAAAGAGAAAAACACGCATAGCATCTTTCTCTCATTTAATTTAACTTACTGATTTCGCAGATCCGGTCCTTTAATCCCGAATATCTCCTCTGCTCCATTTCATTATTCACCATATCTCCGAAAATTTCCGGCATTCCCACCAGGCAGACACAAGATTTAGCACGGGTCACTGCGGTGTAAATCAGATTCCTGGTCATCAACATCCTTGGACCGGAAAAAACGGGAATGACCACTGCCGGGTATTCGCTTCCCTGAGACTTGTGAATGGTAATGGCATAGGCAAGCTCCAGTTCCTCCAGCTGCTTAAAGCTGTAGTCCACCATGCGCCCTTCGTCGAATTCCACGGTTACCAGCTCTGCAAAGGCATTGATTTCCCGGACAATTCCCATATCCCCATTGTAAACGCCGGTACCCTTGTCCATGGGAATCCCGTATTTGTTGCGGACCTCCCACTCAATGTTATAATTATTCTTGATCTGCATGACCTTATCACCTACCCGGTAAGTGACTCCGGCCGTTTCCTTTTCAGCTTTTCCATCTCCTGGGGGATTTAAATATTCCTGTAAAATGGTATTTAACCGTTCCACACCGATGGCACCTTTTCTCATTGGCGTCATGATCTGAATATCATAGGTCTTAGCATGAACATAACCGGGCAGTTTGTCCTGAACCAAGGTGATCATGGCATTGATGATCGCATTGGGGGCCTCTCTCTTTATGAAGAGAAAATCATTGCTCTTTTTCCCCAACGGGACCTGCTCTCCCCTGTTGATCTTATGGGCATTGACCACAATATCGCTTTGGGTTGCCTGACGGAAAATCTTAGTGAGCATAACTACGTTAAAGCTTCCGGAATCAATCATATCCCGAAGTACGTTACCAGGGCCAACGCTGGGGAGCTGATTTACATCTCCTACAAGGATCAGCCTTGTCCCCGGATTAATTGCCTTTAGCAGAGACTGCATCAAATGGATATCCACCATGGAGGTCTCATCAATGATCACCGCGTCGGCATCCAGAGGATTTTCCTCATTTCTTTCAAAATGCATCCCCAGAGACCGGTCATCTCCCGGGACCCCAGTCAGCTCCAGGAGCCGGTGGATGGTCCTCGCCTCATATCCAGTGGCTTCCGTCATCCTCTTTGCAGCCCTGCCGGTAGGAGCCGCAAGGAGAATTTCCATCTCCTGGCTTTCAAAGAACCGTATGATGGTGTTGATGGTAGTCGTCTTACCTGTACCCGGACCACCGGTGATGATAAGAAGTCCGCTGTTTACTGCTTCCACCACTGCCTGAACCTGTTTTTCGTCCAGCTCAATCTGCTCTTCCTTTTGAAGCTTAAGAAGCTGGGTCTGGATCTCCTCTTCTGGCATCCGCCCCCTGATATTTAAGTCATGAAGCATCTTTGCCACATTTAGTTCCATGTAATAATATAGGGAAGCGTAAACAATCCGTTTTCCTTCCAACTCCCGGATGACAAGCCGTTTATCCAGCTGCATATCCATCAGATGCTTTTCTATAAAAGAAGGCTCTATTTTAAGAAGCTCCGAGGCCTGGGACAAAAGATCTTCCTCTGGCAGATAGGTATGACCGTTTGCCGTAGCCTGTAAGAGGATGTACAACACGCCGCATTTGATGCGGAAATCCGAATCCGTGAAAATTCCTGCTTTTCTGGCAATTTCATCTGCCATTTTGAATCCTACACCAGGAATATCATCCGCCAGCTGGTAAGGGTTTTCCTTTAACACACTGTAAAGCCTGGGACCATACTCTTGATAGATCTTTACCGCCAGATTCATGGTAATTCCATACTCCTGAAGGAACATCATGGCCTGGCGCATCTCCTTTTTCTCCTCTACCTGCTGAGAGATAGACATCGCCATCTTTTCGCTGACTCCCTTTACTTCGGAAAGCCGTTCCGGCTCCTCTTCCATGATACGGAATGTATCAGCTTTAAAGCGGCGGACGATCCGGGAGGCCAGAGCTGCTCCGATACCCTTGATGGCTCCTGATCCCAGGTACCGTTCCATAGCCGCGGTATCCTCCGGGGCCTTGATCTCATAGCTCTCTACGGTCATCTGCTCTCCATAAACCGGATGCTCAGTCATGGAGCCTACAGCTTCAATCATTTCTCCTTCGCTTATGTAATGGAAACTTCCCACAAGGGTATACTCTTCACCAGCCTCCACGAGACTTAGTACCGTGTAGCCGTTGTCCTCGTTCCTGTATTTAATTTTCTCTACAAATCCGCAGACTGTTGCCATGGCTCCTCCCGTAGACGATAAGAAACTCGCTTTGCGGGTTTCTTATCGTTATCGCGTCATTCGCCGAATGAAGATGCAAGCATCTTCTCCCGACTCGTTGTACGCACAAATACAAGCGGACTGCCGCAAAACCAGCCCCACCGGAATCTTGCGATGCCGCCAGGGTCGTTCTAAAGCAGTCCTGTCAACCATAGGCAGGACCGATATCTCTATCAGCCTGTCTTTTGGTTAAAATTCTGTTTTATTATTTCCGCCATGCATGTATTCAATGAATTTACCTGTTCCAATGGCTACTGCAGTCAGCGGATCCTCTGCGATCATGGTGTTGATACCCGTCTTTTCTTCGATCAGGGCATCCAGACCACTTAAGAGAGAGCCGCCTCCGGTAAGCACAATCCCCCGGTCAAAAATATCGGCTGCCAGTTCAGGTGGAGTACGCTCCAGTACGTTGTGAACCGCGTCTACGATCTGCATGGCCGGTTCTTTTAAGGCATCCAAAGTCTCGTCCGAAGTGACCACAATAGTTTTTGGCAGACCAGTAACAAGGTTACGCCCGCGAACCTCCATGGTTAAGACCTCCGGTCTTCTGTATGCGGCACCGATGTTAATCTTGATTTCCTCAGCCGTTCTCTCACCGATCAAAAGGTTATGTTTTTTGCGCATGTAACGGACAAGGGCTTCATCAAAATCATCTCCTGCAATCTTTATGGAGGTGCTCACTACCGTACCTCCAAGAGAAATAACTGCAATATCAGAGGTTCCTCCGCCTATATCAACGATCATATTGCCGCAGGCCTTTGCAATGTCGATTCCAGCACCAATCGCTGCTGCAACCGGCTCCTCTATGATTGCTACCTCTCTGGCCCCTGCCTGATAGGTGGCATCCTCTACCGCTTTTTTCTCCACCTCAGTGGCTCCGCTTGGAATGCACACACTGATTCTTGGTTTTCTCAGCGTTCTTTTACCAACCGCCTTGTTGATAAAGTATTTAAGCATCTTTTCTGTTACGGTATAATCAGAAATAACTCCTTGACGAAGAGGCCTTACTGCAACAATGTTGCCTGGCGTTCTTCCGATCATCAGTCTGGCTTCCTCTCCAATTGCTTTGATTTTATTAGTATCACGGTCAATGGCTACAACGGAAGGTTCCTTTAATACAACTCCCTTTCCCTTAATATAGACCAGTATGCTTGCTGTACCTAAATCAATTCCAATATCATTGGACATCATCATTATGATTCCTCCTGTTCGCTGAATCCTGTTCCCAGGGTTACTTTTATCTTCAAAATTATGCCTAATTCGTAAATGAAGTCACAGTCTCTATCTTATTATATACAATAACCCTAGGATTTTAAAGGTTTTTTTTAATTTTTATTATGTTTATTTTTTTTTAATATATGGTACACATTTTAGTCACATTTTCTACGTATAATAGTATTACGTTATCTGAAAGGATAACGGGCCTTTTGTTTCAAGTAACTTACTTGAAATCACAAAGCTTTTTCATACTCATACCGGACGGCGAGAGCCGTCCGGCCCCCCTAAAGAATTCATTTACCCGCTTCTTACTGGAAGCGGTTTTTTTATTTTAATTACGTTCCAATAGCTTCGATTTATTTTGGTTAGATTTATTTTGGTTAGGTTCTTTTTAGTTAGATTCTTTTTAACTCATCTGAGCCGAGAAACATTCTGCGAGGCCTAAGCGCATCTATATCTGTCAAAGTTCTGAAAATTTAGATTTTATCTTCGCATCTTACGGCATCATCAAGGACTGATAAACTTTCTAAAAAGTCAAAAGAGGACACCATCCAGTATCCTCTCCTACTGTCATTCTTCTCATTCAATCCAAATAATAATATGTTCCATCTAGCCCAACTTTTTTTCTTTATCAGGATAATATTAAGATAATTTAAGCGCCCATTCCCTGCAGTCCAGCACTCTCGTAGCAATTCCATCGTAGAATTCCGGTTCATGGCATATCAGGAGAATACTTCCCTTATACTCCTTTAAAGCTCTCTTAAGTTCTTCCTTTGCCTCCATATCCAGATGGTTGGTAGGCTCATCCAAAAGAAGTACATTGGTTTCCCGGTTAATGAGCTTGCATAATCTTACCTTTGCCTGCTCTCCGCCGCTAAGCACCCGCACCTGACTCTCAATGTGCTTAGTAGTCAGGCCGCATTTGGCAAGAGCCGACCGGACCTGGTACTGGGTATAGGAAGGAAACTCTTTCCAGATCTCTTCGATGCAGGTGGTGGTATTACCGGGAGTCATCTCCTGTTCAAAGTATCCAATGGAAAGGTAATCTCCAAGCTCCACACTTCCACCTAAGGACGGTATAAGCCCCAGAATGCTCTTTAACAGAGTGGTCTTTCCAATACCGTTTGCACCTACCAGCACCACCTTTTCCCCGCGCTCCATGGAAAGATTTAAAGGGCTTGACAAAGGCTCCTCATAACCTATAACCATATCCGTAGTCTCAATGATATATTTTCCGGCTGTACGGGCTTCCATAAAATGAAACTCCGGCTTTGGCTTATCTTTTGAAAGCTCAATGACATCCATCTTATCCAGCTTTTTTTGTCTGGACATGGCCATGTTCCTGGTGGACACCCGGGCCTTATTACGGGCTACAAAATCCTCCAGCTCCGAAATCTCCTGCTGCTGCCGCTTATAAGCCGCTTCTAATTGCGCCCGTTTCACCGCATACACTTCCTGAAACTTTTCATAGTCGCCCACATAACGATCCAGGTTTTGGTTCTCCATATTATAGATGATATTTACCACGCTGTTTAAGAATGGGATATCATGGGATATCAGGATAAATGCATTTTCATACTCCTGAAGATACCGTTTCAGCCATTCAATATGCTGTACGTCCAGATAATTCGTAGGCTCATCAAGGAGTAGGATATCCGGCTTCTCAAGTAAAAGCTTTCCTAAAAGAGTTTTAGTCCTCTGGCCTCCGCTTAATTCCGTCACGTCCTTATCCAGGCCCATGTCGCTTAATCCCAAGGCCCTGGCCACTTCCTCCACCTTTGAATCAATAATATAAAAGTCATGGGCCATGAGAAGGTCCTGAATGGTTCCAAGTTCCTCCATCATGGAGGCCATGGTTTCCTCATCTGCCTCTCCCATTTTGTCACAGATTTCATTCATCTGTTCTTCCATCTGAAACAGGAACGCAAAAGCGCCTTTTAATACATCCCGGATGGTCATCCCCTTATCCAGCACCGTATGCTGGTCCAGATAACCAACGCGGACCCGTTTCGCCCACTCCACCTTACCTTCATCCGGCTGTAATGTTCCGGTTATTATATTCATAAATGTGGATTTACCTTCCCCGTTGGCTCCGATCAGGCCGATATGCTCTCCCTTTAAAAGACGGAAGGATACATCCTGAAAGATGGCACGGTCCCCGAATCCATGGGTCAGATGTTCTACGTTTAATATGCTCATTGAAAAACTCCTTTATTATTACGGTTTACTTTGGCTTTTCGCCGGTTTTTCACTATTCTAAATACGAAACATCATAATTCTACATGACAGAAGCAATTAAGGCAAGCAAAGGTTGCAAAAAGAGTCAAAAACGTTTATGATAAACCCAAAAGAATTTTCCATGGAAGGGTTAAGTTTATGTATTTATATACTTGGTATCAATGGCTGCTGTTTTTCTTCATCTATTGCTTTATTGGCTGGATTATCGAATCCACTTATGTTTCCGTAAGAAGCCTTCATTTTGTAAACCGCGGTTTTCTCAGACTTCCCCTTCTTCCTCTCTACGGAAGCGGGGCTATTATCATGCTGTGGCTGTCCATTCCTGTCCAGGGCAACTTATTCCTGGTGTTTCTCTTTGGCATGCTGGGTGCCTCCGCTCTGGAATACGTAACCGGATATGTCATGGAGCGCCTGTTTAAGATGAAATATTGGGATTACAGCAACAATCCTTTTAATTTAAACGGTTATGTCTGTCTTCCCAACTCTATTGCCTGGGGATTTCTTACTCTTTTGCTGACGGAAGTTATTCACCGTCCCTTAGAATGGCTGGTCCTTCGCTTAAACGGGACAGCATCCATCAGCCTTGTGATTTTGGTTGGCATCCTTTTTGTCACTGATGCCATACGCTCCACCAAGGAAGCCTTAGACCTTGGCCGCATCCTGGAAACCATGACAAAGCTAAAGTCCGAGTTGGATGAGGTACAGGTGCAGATGGCCTTGTTAAAGGCAGAAACCGCCCAAAAGGTATCCGACATAAAAACCGAGACTATTATGAAGGCTGCCAGTTTAAAGGGAGAAACCATGGGAAAAATTTCCTCTTTGAAGGCTGAAACTGCCAGTGTTTTAAAAGAATCCGCCTTAATGGAACGCCTTCAGTCACTAACGGAAACCAAAGAGAAATTGACCGGACGACTGACCTCTTATCGAAAGGGAATCCTTCGCCGGAACCCTACCGCTTCATCCCGGCTGTTCGGTGAGGCCTTAAGGGAATTAAAAGAATATTCCAAAAAATATAAAAAATCATAATCTAAAAATCGAAGATAAAGACGGAGCCGGCTAAAAGCCAGGCTCCGTCTTTATTCTGTCAAAATCCTACATCATCTTATCTACCATAGCCATAACAGCCTCTCCAAGCTTTGCAGACCGCTCATCCGCATCCACCATAGAATCACCCTTAACGCCATAGTAAAATTTAATCTTGGGTTCCGTTCCCGAAGGCCTTACACACAGCCATGCATCCTCAGTCAGATCGTAATAAAGTACATCCGACTGGGGAAGTCCGGTTGGTCTGGTTTCTCCGGTATTCATATCCTTAACGGTATCAAGCTTATAATCCCTGGCAGAAAGAACGTGATATCCGCCAACTTCTGTTGGCGTTTCCCTGCGCATGGTCTCCATGATTGCCCGGATCTTTTCCTGTCCCTCAATGCCTTTTAAGCCGATGGCCTTCACCGCATCTTTATAATAGCCATATTTTTCATACATGGCAATCATGGCATCCCACAGGGTCATGCCCTTTGTCTTATAATAGGCTGCAGCCTCACACAAAGCGACCGTAGCGGAAATGGCATCTTTATCACGGGCATAGGTTCCGATCAGACAACCATAGCTTTCCTCCAGGCCAAACATGTAGGTTCCGTATCCGGTAGCTTCTTCCTTTAAAATCTGCTGGCCGATGTATTTAAAACCGGTTAAAACCTCAATAAGCTCACAGCTGTAAGCCTTCGCTACCGCATCCACCAGATTGGTGGTAACAATGGATTTGACTACCTGTCCATCTGCTGGGATCGCTCCTCTTTCCTTCTTCTGGCTAAGTACATACTCGCACAGAAGAGAACCGGACATGTTGCCGGTCAAGGGGATGTACCCGCCGGATTTCTCATCCTTTACATACACCCCAAGACGGTCAGCATCCGGGTCGGTTGCCAGAACCAGATCCGCATCCTTTTCCTTTGCAAGGGCAAGGCCTAGTAAAAAGGCTTCCTCTGCCTCCGGATTGGGGTAGCTGACCGTGGGGAAGTCACCATCTGGCAGCTCCTGTTCAGGAACCACATACACATGGGTAAAGCCGATTTCCTTTAACGCTCTTCTTGCTGGAAGATTGCCTGTACCATGAAGAGGAGAATAGACAATTTTAATATCATTCTGCATCTGATCAATGGCATCCTGGTTTACTACCTGAGCCTTTACGTGAGCAATATATTTATCATCCAGATCAGTTCCGATGATTTCATATTTTCCTGATTCCTTTGCAGCTTCCACAGTCGTCGTCTTAACCGTTGAAATATCCGTGATATTCAGGACTTCTGCAGTCACCCCTTTGTCATGAGGAGGAGTAAACTGAGCGCCATCCTCCCAGTATACCTTGTATCCATTATATTCCGGTGGGTTGTGGCTGGCCGTAATGTTGATACCGGCAATACAGCCTAACTCCCTTACAGCAAAAGAAAGCTCCGGTGTTGGACGCAATGATTCGAATTTATAGGCTTTGATCCCATTGGCTGCCAGCGTAAGTGCAGCTTCCTCTGCAAACTCCGGAGACATGTGCCTGGAGTCATATGCAATGGCCGCACCCTTATCGGCGCCGCCCTGGTTTATTATATAATTAGCAAGACCCTGGGTCGCTTTTCTTACTACATAGATATTCATCCGGTTGATTCCAGCGCCGATGATGCCTCTTAAGCCGGCGGTGCCAAATTCCAAATCCTGATAGAACCGCTCCTTAATCTCATTCTCATCGTCACCGATCCCCCGGAGTTCTTCCTTTGTCGCCTCGTCAAAATATGGATTTAAAAGCCATTCCTCATATATACTCCTGTAATCTTTCATAAGCAAAATACTCCTTTCCCTCCTTCACTGTTATGGATATTATAAATCATAACATGGTAAAAGAAAAGTGTATTTCCATTATTTTGTATCCAAACTGAATCAAGGGGAGTTTCATTCAATTTTGAATTCTTGACAGGAAAAGATTCCGCAGGGGCTGCTGAATCTCTAAATCCTTTAGCTTTTCAATATTCCGTGCGGGAATCCAGGCTTTATTGGCATTATAATAAAAGTTAATCTGCTTCCAGTATTTTTCAGGATATAAAAATAAATAGTATAAGCATATCCTGTCTGCATCCGAAAGAGGTAGAACCTTAGTATAAGTTTCCAGCATGGCCATACCAAGCTTCAAATTCCAGTCATGCTTTTCCATGGCTTTCCGCATGAAATGATACAGGTCCTCCATCTGCATGCCCTTATGCATGCGATTGAATTCCACGATGGCCACATCATGAAAACACATCAGGACGTGGTGCTGGTTTAAGTCCCCATGACACAAATACTCCTCACTGTCCCTCCGGTTTTCATAAAAGCCTGCCATCCCCTTACAGGCTTCCATGGCCTGTTCGAAAAATATATCATAATTCCCCATGACACATAATTCAAACTCAGACTTTTTTCGTTTATTCCGGATGAACGTGCGGGCGCGTACCAGCTCCCTGTTATGGCGTTCCATTTCCTCAGCCGGCTGCTGTACCAAAATGGACCCTAAATTCCATTCCTCTTTAAAATCAATCCGCCGCAGCACTTTATGTAAAGAAGCAATTTGTTCGATGGCACATAATACCTCTTTGCTATCCTTCAAATTGCATTCCCGATCCGCATACCAGTCTTTTACAATCCACCGGGAACCATCCTCGGCACTGGAGAGGAGTTCACCTTCTTTATTCCTGACGTAACGGTCCACTTTCAAGCGGCAGGATTCTTTCATCTGTGAAAATACCTGATCTTCAAATTCCAGGCGCTTTAAGGTTCCTTTATATTCCCGAAGCAGTTTAAGCCCCTGATTCGACTCACACAGCCAGGCGCCCCGGCCGCGTTTCACATCCAGAATTTCAAGCTCATACTGCGAAAGCACCTCTGTGTATTTCTCGTTCACAACCACCCCTCCAACTCTTAGCTTATCAGCTACTTCTAGGGTATGAAGAGGTAGAAAAAAATATGCAAAATACGGTAGAAAGTTATACGTGCCTTAGACTTGTTCCTTAATAAATTGTTCTGCTGATTTCATCAAATATTCCCTGTAATTGCATTCCGGCTTTTCAAGGACCAGCTGGAACAAACGGTTAAGCACCGTTCCCATCTCAGGCCCCGGCTTCATGCCTGCATCGATCAATTCCCTGCCGGTAACGGCCATGTCCTTCAGGCGGATACAATCCCCAGCCTTTAAGATTTCCTCCGAATACTGCTCCACCATTTTTAACCTTGTTTTATAGGATGCATGGCAGAATACCTTCTGAAAGTACAGCAGGTCCTTAAAAAGCTCGGGGGAAAGGGTGCTCATAACCTGCCGGATAACCGGCTTATGAGCCGGGATCTCCGTTTTCCATAGACTGACCAGGGTCTTTGTCTGATAGATGGTATCATTATCAAGCTTCAGTTCCTTAAGGATCCTTACTGCATCCTCAGGTTCCTCAAGCCTTAAAAAACCGGTCCAGCGCATGTGCTTTTCAGGTGGCAGTTCGGTAAGCCTCTCTGCGTCAAAAAGCTTCCTTCCCGCATCTTCAAAATGCTCTGAAATATAAGGGCCAATCCCGTTTTCATATACATCCTTAAGCCTACCGGGATGATCGGAAAGGAGGAGCTTTGTAAGCTCCACCTGGATCCGTTCCTTGCTGACCTTAGCCATGTTGGGGGCTATAACAGAAATTGCCGCCCTTGTCTTAGCTTCCATGTCAAAACCCAGCTGGGCAGAAAAACGGATGGCCCTAAGTATCCTTAAGGCATCTTCGTTAAACCTGTCAAGAGGGTTTCCCACGCAGCGGATGACCCGGCCCTCCAAATCCTTTACACCGTCAAATGCATCCACTAACCCCTCACGGTCGCTGTAAGCCATGGCATTGATGGTAAAATCCCGGCGTTTCAAATCCTCCAGCAGGTTTCCCGTAAATTCCACGGATTTGGGGTGGCGTCCATCCTCATACTCCCCGTCTATGCGGTATGTGGTCACTTCATAACCTTCATGGTCAATAAGTACCGTAACCGTACCGTGCTGGATTCCCGTATCAACCGTTCTATTAAAAATTTCCTTTACCTGTTCCGGCTTTGCTGAGGTTGTGATATCCCAGTCTTCCGGCGACCGGCCTAACAGGCTGTCTCTCACGCAGCCTCCCACCACATAGGCTTCAAAGCCGCTGGTATTCAGTTGTTCTATGATATTCCTCGCCGCCTCCGGAACCTGAATCTTTATCACCTTTTTTACCTCCTGATTTTCCTATCCTGCCGTTATTAATACGCTCTGCCCCAGTAAACCATCTTACCTGCAGGTTTTCCGCAGCATACACAGGTATCGGCAAGCGTTTCCTGCTTAAATGGCATACAGCGGGATGTTGCTCCTGTAATCTCCTTGATCTTATCCTCACATTCCTGGGAGCCGCACCACATGGCCTTTACAAAGCCCGGTTTTTCCTCCACAGTTTTAACAAAGGTATCCATATCCGTTGCCTCGTAGGTATGAACATCCCGGTGAATTCTGGCGCGTTCCAGCATATCCTTTTGGATTGTGTCCAGAAGCTCTCCTACCTTATTATTTATCTCATCTAAGGATACGGTAATCTTCTCATGGGTGTCACGGCGTACCAAAACCGCCTGGTTCTCTGAAATATCTCTTGGACCGATTTCCACTCGAACCGGAATACCACGCATCTCTGATTCGCTGAATTTCCAGCCCGGGCTCTTATCGGAATCGTCAACTTTTACTTTATAATTAGAAAGAACTTCTTTTAACTCATAAGCTTTATCGAGAACGCCCTCCTTCTGCTGCTGAACCGGAACGATGATCACCTGGATCGGAGCAATTCTGGGAGGAAGCACAAGGCCGCTGTCATCACCATGGACCATGATGATACCACCGATAAGTCTGGTGCTCAATCCCCATGAAGTCTGATGAACATACTGAAGTTTATTTTCCTTATCTGAATACTGAATATCAAAAGCTTTTGCAAACCCATCTCCAAAGTTATGGCTGGTTCCTGACTGAAGCGCCTTTCCATCGTGCATCAGGGCTTCGATGGTATAGGTTGCCTCTGCTCCGGCAAATTTTTCCTTATCAGTCTTTTGACCGCGTATAACAGGCATTGCAAGGATTTCTTCACAGAAATTTGCGTATATATTAAGCATCTGCTCCGTTCTTTCCTGCGCTTCATTGGCAGTCGCATGAGCCGTATGGCCTTCCTGCCATAGAAATTCTCTGGAGCGTAAGAACGGTCTGGTGGTCTTTTCCCAGCGCACCACGGAACACCACTGATTATAAAGCTTCGGTAAGTCACGGTAGGACTGGATTTCTCTGGAATAAAAATCACAGAAAAGGGTTTCGGAGGTAGGTCTGACACAAAGCCTTTCCTGCAGCGGCTCCAAACCTCCGTGGGTTACCCAGGCCACCTCAGGAGCGAATCCTTCTACATGGTCCTTTTCCTTTTCAAGAAGGCTTTCCGGAATAAACATAGGCATGTAAACATTTTCCACCCCTACTTCCTTAAACCTTCTGTCAAGCTCGCTCTGAATGTTTTCCCAGATGGCATACCCTGCCGGTTTGATGACCATGCAGCCCTTTACGCTGGAGTAATCAATTAACTCTGCTTTCTTTACAACATCCGTATACCACTGCGCAAAATCCACCTCCATGGATGTAATCGCTTCTACTAATTTCTTTTCCTTTGCCATAACAATTCTCCTTTCCTATCCTCATAAAAATAAAAAGAGCCATCCGTTCCCTAAAAAGGGACCGAACAGCTCGGCGGTGCCACCCAATTTAGCCATGGACAATGCCATGACTCACTTTTTTATCCGTTAACGCAGGAACTGCGCCGCAGTTTGCTGCGGGACTCCGAGGTAGGTTGGGTTATGAGAGGTATAAAGGCCTTTCAGCAAACGGCCTTCTCTCTGGGATACATCATCACCTACTGGTCCTCTTCAACGTCTTAGTTCTTCATTATAATAAAAGATTGTATGGTTGATTTTACGTTATTTGCAAATGTTTGTCAAGTGGGTCCAGACTTGTCTGCCAAAGTATTTCATTCATTCCTCCGGATCCAGCCTTTCCTTTCCATCATGACAGCACCAGCACTCATATACCTCCACAATATCTTCCACAATCAATAAACCGATAGGGCCAAGAATAAATCCCAAAAGCCCGAAGAGCTGAAGTCCTACATACATGGAAGCAAGGGTCTCCAAAGGCGTAAGACCAACTTGTCCTCCCATGATTTTAGCTTCCATGATCTCTCTTAGGAAATAGCAGATCACATATATGATGATCAGTCCGATTCCGTACTTCCAGTTTTTATTTATCATGGAAAACAGGGCCCAGGGAATGAGCACCGTCCCGGTCCCGAAAATCGGAAGCGCATCCAATAGCCCGATCCCGATCCCGAATAATATAAAGTAGGGATTTCCCAGCAAAAACAGTCCTGACGAACAAACCACCATGGTAAACATCATGATAGCCCCCTGAGTCTTTAACCAGGCACTTCCCACCGTTGTAAGCCGTCTTCCCAGCATGGCATATTCAAAGCGGAATATGGAATTGTCCCGTCTTTCCCGGATCTCATCCATTTCCTGAAGGGACAGGACCGTGGCAATAAGCAGTATGATGATAATAACGGTTGCCTGAACGATCCATTTCATAATGGTCATGGAGTTCACCATGAGAAAAGGCATAATCCTGCTTTTAATGGCAGTCTGCCCACCTGTGATAATATCCCTTACTATTTCTACTGCATATCCGTCAGGCAGCTTTAAAAAACGTTCTGCAAAGGAACAGTTATCCATGAGCCAAAGATCCACGCCTTCCAGGATTGCAGGAAGACTTTGAAGCAAAAGCCTGGCTTCCATAAGCAGCTTTCTTCCACCCACGTAAAGAAGAATCCCAAAAGCGATCATAAGAAGTATGATCTCTACTCCGCCAATAACCGCCAGGGGAATGGAAATCACCTTCCCCTTTACAATGAAGCGGGTCTTTTTCTCAACCCAAAGAGCAGAGGGCCGTAGGGAAAGGGCAAATACATAAGCAATCAAAAAGGGAATCACAAGGGGCAGCAGATATCGAAAACACAGATACACTGCCCCTGTAACTCCCAATATTAATAATGTTTTCTTCAGTTTCCTGCTCGGTTTCACCATGGACTCACCTGTTTCTGATTTGTACTTCTTTTGTACAATCACTATTATGAGCCGTCTGGTAAGAAAATATGCGAAATCTGATTAGTAAAAAATTCCTTCTTTATACAATTCCCGATAATGAAAACATCTCAAAGACTTCTCCCTTTGGTTTCACTGAAAAGCCCAGCCTTTTCTTTGTGACTGGATGGGAAAACGATAAGCTGTAAGCAAATAACGCCACGTTACCGACGGCAGTATTCTTTTGAACCATGGGATTATACTTCCGGTCGCCCCACAGGGGTGTGCCGTGTCCCGCCATCTGTACCCGGATCTGATGATGACGGCCGGTTTTTAATGTGATCTTTGTCAGGCAGCACTCTTCACTCCCGATGTTCTTGTTTTCCACAACCTGATAATGGAGCTCTGCGAGTTTTGCACCTTTTATCCCCTTATCCACAATTTTAGAACAATTGGTTTTACCGTCCTTCCACAAATAATCCACGTAAGCACCAAAGTTTTCCACAGGTTTTCCACAAACCACTGCATAATAAATTTTCTCCATTTGATGCTTAGAAACCTGACTGCTTAAGGACTCTGCAGCTCCTTTGGTCTTTGCATACACCATGACGCCTCCAACCGGCTTATCCAGCCTGTGGATAACTCCCACATAAGGCTCCCCTTGCTTTGGGGATAACGTGTTGATATGTTTCTTCACCTCACTGACCATATCCGGTTCAAAGGACCTTGCAGTTTGGGATTCAATTCCCACTGGTTTTTCTACCACCAGTATCTCTTCATCTTCGTACAGTATGTTAAGATCCATGTCTATGTCTTACTCCTCTTTCTTCCATGCAGCCATCATAGCTTCCACAGACCGGCTCATCTCTGCACTGAAATCAGAATTCCATTTGCGTTTGCAAAAAGCCTTTATCCATCGCTCAAAGTCCTCTTCCCTGCCCTGGGTCTTTTTAAGCTCCAGGGAAAATTCCTCCGGGCTTAAACGGCGGTAGGAATTCGTGGACACCACAGCCTCAGGCTTAAGCCGCTCCGGTTTTTCTCTCTCCTGCTGCTGCCTGGAGGGATATCCAAAGACCACCATAGCCGCCGGAACCGCATACTTTGGAAGGCCGAACAAATCCCTGTGGGTTTCATACTGCTCCATAATATCGCCAATGTAACAGGAGCCAATGCCCATGGATTCTGCCGCCACAACCGCATTCTGAGCGGCTATAAGGGCATCATCACAAGCCAGTAAAAGATCTCCAAGTCCAGGATGGCGGACCTCTTCTTCATAGTGACAGAACAGCTCGTACCACCTCTGATAATCTGCTACAAAAACCAGCACCAGAGGTGCCTTTGCAATAAATGGCTGGTTGTCACAGGTTACTGCCAGAGTTTCCTTTCGCTCCTGATCCGTCACATCAATAATGGAATACAGGGTCATGTTTCCTGCCGTAGGTGCCTGTAGGGCCGCCTCTATAATAGCCGCTTTTTTCTCCGGCTCAATGGCCCGGTCCTCATATACACGGACAGATTTTCTTTCCATAAGTTCTTTTATCGTCTGATTCATAGGGCGGAATACCTTCCTTTTTATAATTTTCATTTTATCTATTCATTATATTTTATTGTTCCAATTATAGCAAATCCCTTTTTATAATTTTATCTTAAAAAAACTATTGCATTTTTCCCGCGCAAAGTGTATAGTATATAAAAATGCAATACATAGTATTGATTACTACGTTAAAAGTTTTTGTATTCTACAAGGAGGATTTCCATGGAAATTAAAATTAAAGATCCGGTCAGTGCCCTCACACATTTTATCGCCATGATACTGGCACTTATTGCCGCAACCCCACTGCTTATTAAGGCTTCTTCCGACGGGGGGCTCCATCTTGCCGCCTTAACGGTTTTTATCATCAGTATGGTTTTTCTTTACGCAGCCAGCACCATCTACCATACTCTTGATATCTCACCCAAAATCAACCGTCTGCTGAAAAAAATAGATCATATGATGATTTTCATCCTGATAGCAGGAACGTATACGCCAATCTGCCTGATCGTTCTGGGAGATAAGACCGGCTGGAGTCTGCTTGCTCTGGTTTGGGGCATTGCCATTTCAGGAATTATCATAAAAGCCTGTTTTATTATGTGCCCCAAATGGTTTTCGTCAAGTCTCTACATTGCCATGGGCTGGGTTTGCGTTCTGGCATTTTCAAAGATTACGGCTACCCTTTCTTCTGCCGGTTTTCTCTGGCTGCTTGCCGGAGGCATCATTTATACCATAGGCGGCATTATCTATGCTCTTAAGCTTCCTCTTTTTAACGCGAAGCATAAAAGCTTTGGATCCCATGAGATCTTTCACCTATTCGTCATGGGCGGAAGCTTATGCCATTATATTTTGATGTACCATTTTGTTGCATAATACCGGAAAAACCGTCAGTCCCGCATACTCGCGGCCTTGACGGTTTTTCTTATACAATTTCACCCATCAGTTTTAGCTTGTCCTTCCTGGTAAGTTTTTTAATGGCGGCTTCCCTCCGCATGGCTTCTTCTTTTGTAGAAAACTCCTCCCAGTAAGCCAGGACCACAGGTCTGCGGGCTTTTGTATATTTGGCCCCTTTTCCCTGGTTATGGGCTATTAAACGTTTTTCTAAGTGGTTTGTCCAGCCGCAATACAGGGTATCATCTGCACATCTTAAAATATAGGTATAGTTCATGTTCTTTCTTCTCCGGTATCAGGAAATTCAGGGTATGTAAACGGTAATAACGCCTTGCAATACGTCACTACCGTCCAGGGTAACCTGTCATCTATCTTAAGCACCAGCTGGATGCGTTTTGGCGCCATCGATGGTTGAAGCTATAGCTCAGCTATAGTATATTATATAACAGGGCAAGCTGATATGTGAATAGTAATCTATATCATACCCTTTTTTAAAAAAATCATTCAGAGGCATAATCAATTATGCCAGGCAAAAGCGATCCCTTCTGCCTGGCACTTTATTGAATAAAATTATGCCAATTCCTTCACAAGAATCAGCCGGTCACCCGGTCTTACGGATTTATCCGTCAATCCATTGGTCGCTATAATGGTATCAATGGTTGTATGGAACTTTTTAGCGATATTCCAGAGGGAATCCTCAGGCTGCACAATATATCCCACGATTCCGGGAAGCTTCTGCAAGTTGTTTAAATCCATGGGCGATTCCAATGCGTTTGTGATGATCTGCTCGCGGATCGGCTGCAAGGCCAGTAAGTCAAGGGAAATGGTCGCCTTTACTTCAACGGTTCCTCCACCCATCATAACCGCACTAAGCTGCTCTAAGCCCGGATTCAGCTGGCAGACCGTCTGCTCATTGATCCCCGGTGCCTCAATCAGGAAATGGAATGGAATATCTTCCACGGTTGACTGGATCGGCTGGTCATCGTCAGAAGTCATATAAAGGATCCGAACCTCTAAAACACCTTCCACATGAAGTCCGTCCTCTTTGATTTCGGTGTCATCGATTTTAACAGTGCCTTCACTGTGGCATATCTGGAGGATCCGGTCCGCCTGATCCAGGCTGAGCTTTTCTACCACCTTGCATCTGCTCATATTTTTCGTCAGGATCTTATCAAAAAGAGCTTCCTCCGTCTGCAGCGTCAATTCCCTGTTGGTGGAATATATATCGCTGAGCAGCTCCATATTCTCTTCCTTGTAAAGCTTCATATCCAGCTCAAGAACAGAATCCATATCCATTTCCCGCATCTCACCGTCTGAATCCGGTTTTGCCTCAATATCCTTATGGATTATGTGGACTGTAACCAAAGGAACCATATCCTCAGTCATATCCGGAACAGCCAGTTCCCCTGAAAACGGAATGCTCTCCTCTACCCACTGGATGGGCGCGCCTTCCCCTTCTCCCTGGTAAATAACAAAGACTAACAGTTCCCCGTCAAGCATCATCTTTCCATCCATGGGCCTTAAGGAAACGCCTCTTAACTTCATTTCGGTCCATAAAACGTGATCAATGTTTGGCTTGTTTCCTGAAAGAGTAACCGTATCCTTGATGCGGAACGTATCCTTGTGACGTAGAGCAATGGATGCAACATCCAGATTGCGGCGAAGGGTTTCCACCATTGGCACATCTGTTACCGGGCCTCCCGTGTCCACTTCCACAGCAGCGTTTATATCGCTGGCAGTTTCCACCTTCACCTTAAGTGATACGATCGACTTTACGCTCAGCTTCCTGGAATTAATGAGCCCAGCGTTTAAATCCTCAAGCTCCCACCCCAGCTGGACGTAATCCTTCTCCTCCAGTCCGGGGACATTGATGGGTTCCTCAAAGTTAATGCTTCCTGAAAGGGTCTGAAGCCCTCCATCCACTCCTCGGAAGAGATTCATAAAATCCAGCTTGCCCCGGACCACGACCCGTTCTGTCTGAACCTTTACGGAATCAATGGTAATATCGCCGGAACTTAAAATAATCTGATCCACATCATCCATACTGTCTGGGACGATGAAGTCATCATCAAGAGTAATCTGGGACGCGGCATATCCTTTCCAACGATTCATATGTATGTTTTTCTTCACCAGCTCCAACATAAAAAAGCACCTGCCTTACCTTCTTTATTCCTTTAAGAAAGTTTATGCAGGTGCATGTTTCATTATACTTTTTTTGTTATCATTCCTGGACTTCCTCAAATACAAGAGAGTTTTAGCCCTTCTATTCCTCAATTTTCCCCTCCAAAGATGCCTCCGGCTGATCGGAGTGCTCTTTTTCCTGATAGGAAGACAGCTCTGTCTGCAGTTTAGATAGCGTTTCTTCCAATTCCCTGACCCGCTCTTCCATCTTGCAGTAATGATCCATGGTCACCAGATTGCTTTCCTTCTTGGGAAGGGGCACACCATCGATCTTAATCGGGCGGGCGGGAATTCCGACCGCTGTTACGTTGCTCTCCAAAGGCTTTAAAAGCACGGCATTTGCCGCTATGGTACAATTATCTCCTACGTCAAAGGAGCCCAGAATCTTAGCCCCTGCTCCCACGGTCACATTATTACCAAGGGTGGGATGGCGCTTTCCCTTATTAAGTCCCACGCCGCCTAAAGTCACTCCCTGGTATATTGTACAATTATCTCCTACCACCGTAGTTTCTCCGATCACCACTCCGCTGCCATGGTCAATTAAAATCCCATGCCCCAGCTGCGCGCCGGGATGAATCTCGATCAGTGTAAAAAATCTTGCCAGCTGGGAAATAAACCTGGCTATAAAAAACATCTTGTGCTGGTAAAACCAGTGGGCAAAACGATGCCAGATCAAAGCATGAACTCCCTGATAGAGCAAAAGCACTTCAAGCTTGCTTCTGGCCGCCGGATCCCGCTCTTTTACTGCCGTAACATCAAGCCATATATCCTTTAATATCATATTACCCTTCCTTCTCCTTACTACCTTCTCTTATTTGAAGTAGTATATCATATGACAGCTTAAGAAAAAAGGGGAATTTACGTTTTATCTGCCACAAAAACAGCCGTTCCGCTTTTGCCATCTGCGGAACGGCTATTTCAACTTCTTTTCTACTGAAACACTACCGGAAGCTCTGACATCTCCGTTTTAATGACGATGAAGGGATAAGAGGGTTCCGTCCCCATATTCTCTCCCTTTTCCGGGCCGATCAGTTCCGTATCCAGGACAATGGAATTATCTGTCAGATAAAGATCATTGACTGCGATGCTATATCCCCCACCAGCCTGCTTTCCGAAACCAACCACTATGTAAAGGTTCTGATCATCGCTGTAGGTCAGCTTAAAAGGTGACTGCTGCTTCTCAGCAATGATCTGACTAAGTTCCTGCGGAATATCTGCATCAGCTACCACGGTAAATTCCAGATCCCGCACCTTATCACCACTATCCTTGTTTAAAGTACACCCGCTTAAGGTACGTACCACCAGTACCCACATGGCCAGGCCGAAAAAAATAATCCATCTTCTGCTAAACAGTCTCTTCATAGCACACTCCCCAACTTATTAATTATTACTATATATATGGGGAAGAAACGGATTTTATGAAGGGATTTACTCTTTTTTACGGACTGGGATCCAAATTTCGCTCCTATATTCCTCTGAAGTGATATCTCCCTCGGGATACCATTCCAGCTGTGGTCCGTCTATCATCTCATAACCGGCTGACGGAAACCACTCCGTAAAGATCCGTTTCCAAATATTCTGCTGTCCTTCCGGCAACCTGCCCACACATTCAAAAATCACATATTGGCCGGCTGGTACCACCAATTCAGCCATATCTTCCGGTATCTCCTTATTTGATCCGGTCGCAATGTAATAATCGAAACCCTTATCATCAGGATTAGCACACACACCCATGAAAAGCAGATCCTTGTTGTCATTAAATTTCAGTATTTTCTCGCACCAGCCCTGGCTGGAGAACTCATTCCAGAATTTCGGGATCCTTTTTAAATTCTCTCCATTGTCCAGGGACATTCTTTCCTTAATTCCTACCAGCCGGAATTCTCCCAACTCTTTTACGTAATAATTCATAGCCTCCACTCCTTTTATGGTTATTTCAAAGGAGATGCGGGGATAAGCTTTGATCTTCCTTCCGGATTTTCTCACCTCGCTGGGATTCATACCGTGCACAGCATAAAATGCCCTGGCAAAGGAAACCGGCGACTCGTATCCATACGTTAAGGCAACGTCAATGACTTTTTCCTCTGTGGTCAGAAGCTCCATAGCAGCCTGGGAGAGCCGCCGTCTTCTGATGTAGTCCGCAAGGGATACATCTGCCATAAAAGAAAACATCCGCTGGAAATTAAAGCTGGAACAGCAGGCACGTCTTGCCACTTCCTCCAGATGAATCTCTCCGCTTAAATTATCTTCAATATAGTTCAGAGCCCCGTTCATTTTATCCAGCCAATCCACTCTCTTACCTCCCGCTCTCTTTGATAGCTTCAGCATAATATAGTTTTAGAATATTATCGCAACTTTTCCTGCACAAAAAGGTGAGTTTAAGATTTTCCTGTGATTTTCCCGTACATTTCCGGCCTGCGGTCGCGGAAAAGCCCCCAGTTTCTCCTGTCAGTCATCATCTGATCCAGATCAAAGGAAGCGCATATGACCCCTTCTTCCTCCCGGCCCATAGAAGCTATGACAGCCCCGGTATTATCCGTAATAAAGGAGGAGCCATAAAATTTAAGAGAGGAGCTTTGATTTCCATTTGACGTACAGGGAACAACGGATTCCACTCCGATCCGGTTAGCCGCTATGACCGGAATGATATTGGAAGCAGCGTGTCCCTGCATGCAGCGCCTCCAGTGCTCCATGCTGTCGCATTCCAGGATAGGTTCGCTTCCAATGGCAGTAGGATATAAGATCAGCTCCGCTCCCTGTAAGCCTAAGCACCTTGCTGTCTCCGGAAACCACTGATCCCAGCAGATCCCTACGCCGATTTTCCCGTACATGGTGTTAAATACCTGAAAGCCGATGTCCCCGGGAGTGAAATAAAATTTTTCCTGGTAGTAATGATCATCGGGAATATGGGTCTTCCGGTATATTCCAAGTTTTGTCCCATCTCCGTCAAGAACTGCCACTGAATTAAACATGGTATTTCCTGACCGCTCATAAAAGCTGATGGGAAGCACCACCTGAAGCTCAGCCGCAA
The DNA here is from genome assembly GCF_900105215.1 of Lacrimispora sphenoides. Taxonomy (NCBI): domain Bacteria; kingdom Bacillati; phylum Bacillota; class Clostridia; order Lachnospirales; family Lachnospiraceae; genus Lacrimispora; species Lacrimispora sphenoides. Next base: position 894,334 of record NZ_FOIP01000001.1, read on the forward strand.
TCCCGGTAAAATGCTTAACCGCCTGGTTCTCCTCTGCCGGTTCTGCATATTCATAAAAGTCATACCGTCTCTCCTGGCAGAAGTATTGCCGTTCAAACAGCTCCGGAAGGAGAATGACCTTTGCCCCTTCCCCTGCTGCCTGCCTTACCAGTCTTTCCGCATTTGCAATATTCTTTTTAACGTCATCGCAGCACCTCATCTGAACTGCCGCTACTGTTATCTCTCTCATGAAATTCTCCTTCCGGTATGGTTTCTATCGTGGGGACGCCCGACATGAATAATCCGGCGGAGCCCGGTCCGCCGGTCTATGAATGCACGGCTGGACTACAGCGGAATTTGTTGTGTAATGCAGTGAATATTTCCGCCTCCTACAATAATATCTCTTGCATACACCGGATAGATTCTTCTCTCAGGGAAGCACTCCTCTAATATCCTTACTGCCTTTAAATCATGAACATCCCCAAACTGGGGAACAATCACCCCTCCATTGGATATATAAAAATTTACATAGCTGGCAGCCAGGCGCTCTCCGGCCTCCCTCTCATCCTCTCCAGGTTCGAAGGAAAAGCCTGAAAGCTCCTCTTTCGTAATGCAGACCGGTTCCTTAGGTATGGGAAGCTTATGAATCTTAAAATGCCTTCCTGCTGCATCTTTTTCCTGTTCCAGCATCCTTAAATCAGCCAGGGACATGTCATACTGAGGATCATCCTCATCATCCGTCCAGGCTAACACCACTTCCCCCGGCCGGACAAATGCACAGACATTATCCACGTGCTCATTGGTTTCATCCTGATAGATGCCTGCTTTTAACCAGATGACCTTAGAAGCCCCCAGATAATTTTTCAGCTGTTCTTCAATCTGAAGCTTGGAAAGAGAGGGATTCCGTCCGGCGCTTAGAAGACAGGCTTCCGTCACCAAAAGCGTACCTTCCCCGTCCGAATGAATGGAACCTCCCTCCAGTACGAAATGCCCTGCATCGTAAACCGGATAGCCAAAATGCTCACAGAAACACCCTGCAAGAAGGTCATCCTTTTGCCAGTCCGGATACAGCCCGTCAAAAGTTCCTCCCCAGGCATTAAACTGCCAGTCGATGCCCCTGACCTTACGTTCCTTATTGATCACAAACGTAGGCCCCACATCTCTTGCCCATGCGTCGTCAGATTCCATTACAACCACCTGGATCCGGTCCGACAGCATTTCTCTGGCACATTCCTTCACATCAGGCTCCGCCAGCACGATCACCTGCTCGCTGTCTGCAATGGCCTCCGCAATTTCGGCAAAGGCTTTTCTTGCCTTCCCGGCCCCAAAGGGCCAGGAGCCGGGCCGCTTGGGCCAGATCATGATACAGCCCCGATGAGGCTCAAATTCTCCCGGCATGTAAAATCCGTCTGCCATTGGGAGGCTTTTTAATTTTTCCATAGTATGTCTCCTAATGAATCATGGGGATATGCTTGTAACCCCTAGGCCAGCCTGTTCTTAAAATCCTCATAGCCGAACCGTTTTATGATACGACATTCTCCCTCTTGATCTATGATAGCGATGTCAGGAAGGGGCATCCCGTTAAAGGTGTTGTTCTTCACCATGGAATAGATGGCCATATCCATAAAATACAGCTTATCTCCAGGCTTTATTTCCCTGTCAAAGGAATAGTCACCGATCACGTCCCCTGCCAGACAGGTGCAGGAAGAAAGCCGGTAGGTAAAAGCCTTTTCTCCCGGTTCTCCGCTGTCCTTTAAAGGCGGCCGGTACGGCATCTCCAGCACATCAGGCATATGGCAGGCTGCGGAAGCATCAAGAATCAAAGTCTTTATCCCGTTTTCCACCACATCCATAACCTCTGTCACCAGATATCCGGCATTAAGTGCCACTGCCTCTCCAGGTTCCAGATAAATCTGAAGACCATACTTTTCCTGCATTCTCTTAATGCAGGCTTCCAGCAGCCCGATATCGTAATCCTCTCTGGTAATATGATGTCCTCCGCCCATGTTAAGCCAGGAGAGTCCGGATAAATACTTCCCGAACTTTTCCTCCACGGCATCCAGGGTCTTTTTTAAATCATCTGAATTCTGCTCACATAAAGTGTGGAAATGGAGCCCTGATATCCAGGGCAGCCACTCCTCCTTAAAATTGTCAATGGATACGCCAAGCCTTGATCCGGGCGCACAGGGGTCATAAATTTCATGGTCTTCCTGGGTGGAGCACTGAGGATTGATCCTGATACCGGCACTTACCCCCTCTAAAGCATTTTTATACTTCTCCAGCTGGGAAAACGAGTTAAATACAATGTGATCGCAGATCTTCACCAGCTCTTTAAAGTCCTCTTCCTTATACGCGGGGGCAAAAACGTGGTTTTCAAGCCCCATCTCCTCTTTGCCCAGCCTGGCTTCATAAAGCCCGCTTGCCGTAGTTCCGTCAAGATATTTACCGATAAGAGGGTACTCCGCAAAGCAGGAAAATGCCTTCTGTGCCAACAGGATCCTGCACCCAGTTTTTTCTTTTACCTGGCTTAGGATTTTTAAATTTTTCTCCAGTCTTCCCTCGTCGATCACATAACAGGGGGTTTTAAGCTCCTCGATCCTCATTTTTTCCTATCTCCATACCGTAACAGTTTCCGGGTCCTCACATACCACCCACGGAAGCCCCCATTTGTTTAAAGCCTCCATATAGGGATCCGGGTCAAACTCTTCCACATTAAATACTCCCGGCTTCTTCCACTGGCCGGTTAACACCATCAGGCTTCCGATCATGGCCGGAACTCCGGTGGTATAGGAAATCGCCTGGGATTCCACCTCTTTATAGCATTCCTCATGATCGCATACGTTGTAGATGTAAATGGTCTTTTCCTTTCCATCCTTTACACCCGTAAAGATACATCCGATATTGGTCTTTCCTTTGGTTCTGGGACCAAGGGAAGCCGGATCCGGAAGCAGGGCTTTTAAAAACTGAATGGGCACGATCTCCTGTCCGTTGAACTCCACAGGAGAGGTGGAAAGCATACCTACGTTTTCCAGGCACTTCATATGAGTTAAATAGCTCTGTCCAAAGGTCATGAAGAAACGGATCCTCTTTACCCCAGGAATGTTCTTTGCCAGGGATTCGATCTCCTCATGGTGAAGCAGGTACATGTCCTTTTCCCCAACCTCAGGGAAATTATATTTGGATTTAATCTCCATTGGCTCTGTCTCGATCCAGCGGCCATCCTCCCAATAGGAACCGTTAGAGGATACTTCCCTTAAATTGATTTCAGGGTTAAAGTTGGTTGCGAAGGGATAACCATGATCTCCTCCGTTACAGTCTAAAATATCAATGGTATGAATTTCGTCAAAATAGTGCTTTAAGGCATAAGCAGAAAACACACTGGTAACTCCAGGATCGAACCCGCTTCCAAGCAATGCGGTAATGCCTGCATTCTCAAAGCGCTCCTTGTAATCCCACTGCCAGGAATAATCAAAAAGGGCGGTAAAGCCAAGCTCTTCACAACGCTTCTCATAGATCGCTCTCCACTCCGGATCATTTGTATTCTCAGACTCATAGTTAGCGGTATCAATGTAATCAACCCCTGCTGCAAGACATGCATCCATAATGGTTAAATCCTGATAGGGCAGAGCCACATTTAATACGGCATCCGGCTTATAATCCTTTATGAGGGCAATTACCTCTTCCACGTGATCCGCATCAACCTTAGCTGTCTCAATTCTTGTTTTTGTTGTCCCCGCAAGCGTATCCTTTAAGGCATCACATTTCTCCTTTGTCCTGCTTGCGATACAAATGTCAGTAAACACCTCACTGTTCTGACAGCATTTCCGGATTGCCACAGAGGCAACCCCTCCACAACCGATAATCAATAATCTGCTCATTCCTTTTCCTCCTCTTTCAGTAAATCTTCCACGTATTTAGGCAGCATGAAAGCGCCTGTATGAAGATTTGTTGTATAGTACCAGGTTTCAATTTTTAATTGATTCCATAGTTCTGGCTTAAAATCATTGATGGGATGATACTTTTTCGAAGCAAACCCAAACAGCCAATAGCCCGACGGGCAGGTGGGAATATGGGCCTGATAAACACGGCTTATGGGGAAGGAACGGAATACCTTCCGGTGCATGCTCCTGCACGCTGCCTCATCCTCATCATAAAAAGGACTTCCATGCTGGTAGACCATGATGCCATCGCTTCGCAGCGCCTTATAGCAGCTGCCGTAAAATTCCTTTGTAAAAAGCCCCTCCGTATGTCCGAAAGGATCCGTGGAATCATTGATGATAAGGTCATATTCCTCTTTTTTGCTTCTTAAGAAACGGAGCCCGTCATCATAATATACCTTGACCCTGGGATCAGAAAGCCCGCAGGATACTTCTGGAAAGATATCACGGCATACATCTACAAACAGTTTATCCGTCTCAACCACATCAATGGACTGAATAAACGGGTACTGTAAAAGTTCCTTGGCCACCCCTCCGTCGCCTCCGCCGATGATCAGCACATCCTTCACATTTGGATGGACTGCCATGGGAACATGGGTAACCATTTCATCGTAAATAAACTCATCTTTTTCTGAAAAAACAATGTCTCCATCCAAAGACACAAACTTTCCAAATTCCTGGGATTCGAACACGTCAATTCTCTGGTATTCACTTTCACCGGAAAAAAGCTGTTTATCGATCCGCACCGAAAGCTTCACATTGGAAGTGTGAAATTTTGAAAACCATATCTCCATCGTTTCCTACCTCTCTCCTTCTTTAACCTGCTCCTTTAATACCATCAGCCGTTCTACTGCCGGATCCTCGGTTCCCTGCATGGAACAGCCCATTTCCCTGGCGTAAATGATGTACTCCACGATCTCTTCCGTAATCATCTCTCCCGGCGCCAGGATAGGAATACCCGGAGGATAGCACATGACGAACTCCCCGCTTATCCTTCCTGCTGATTCCCCTACCGGTACGGATACCTTTTGGGAATAAAATGCTTTCTGAGGTGATACTGCCACTTTAGGGGCAATGTATTCTCCTGAGAGCATTCCCGTCCGGTCCTTTTTGTAAAGGCGCTCAATATCTGCCAGTGCTCCTACCAGACGTTCAATATCCTGAATCCGGTCGCCGATGGAAATGTAGGCAAGGAGGTTGCAGATATCCCCGAATTCGATCTGGATATCATATTCATCCCGGAGGAGATCGTAGACCTCAATTCCTGCCAGCCCATTTCCCAGGGTATAAACAGAAAGCTTAGTCACATCGTAATCAAAAATGCTGGTTCCATTGATCAGATCCCTTCCATAAGCATAGTAACCACCGATGGAATTGATCTCTCCCCTGGCATATTCCGCCATTTCCACCACCTTTGCAAAGGATTCCTCTCCCCGCAGAGCAAGGTTCCTTCTTGATATGTCAAGGCTTGACAAAAGCAGGTAAGAGGCGCTGGTGGTCTGGGTTAAGTTTATGATCTGACGCACGTAATCCCCGTTCACTCCTTTGTTTAAAAGGAGAAGGGAGCTTTGTGTCAGACTTCCTCCTGACTTGTGCATGGAGACCGCCGACATATCCGCGCCCGCTTCCATGGCGGAAACCGGAAGACCCTTTCCAAAATAGAGATGGGTGCCATGGGCTTCATCAGCCAGAACCTTCATCCCGTGGGCATGGGCCAGCCGGACAATGGAGCGGATATCAGAACAGATTC